>URVD01000115.1 GCA_900551195.1 uncultured Collinsella sp. | reverse complement strand
AGCACGTCCCCTCGTTAGGCATCGACCAGGCGTGATGGTCGGTATGCAGCAGCTCTTCGGCCAGTGGCGAGAGCGGCTCGCCCAAGAACTCGCGGTAGCACGCCTGGACATCGGGATTCTCGTGCGAGAAGCGAATGTCCGCAGCGGCATCCAGGCCCCACAGCACCTGACCGCGCTCGGCTGCCAGCTCGCAGCCGTCGTGGATGGGCTGACCGCCGCCACCGACGCAGCCGCCCGGGCACGCCATGACCTCAACGAAGTCATAGCTCACGCGGCCGTCGCGAATCGCGTCGAGCAGACGAGCGGCGTTGCCCAGCCCGTGCGCCACGGCAACGCGCACCTTGGTGCCATCGATATCGGCCACGGCTTCCTTCCAGCCGTCCAGACCGCGCACATCGGTAAAGAAGTCGGCATCGGGGTTCTTGCCCGTCACCAGGTAATAGGCCGAGCGCACGGCGGCCTCCATCACGCCGCCCGTGGCGCCAAAGATCACACCCGCGCCCGTGCCAAAGCCCAGCGGCGTGTCGAGCGGCTCCTCGGTAAGCGTGTCCACGCCCACGTGGTTCGCGCGGATCATGCGCACCATCTCGCGCACCGTCAGCGCAACGTCAACGTCGGGCGTACCGTCCTCGCCCACCATGCTCGGCAGCGCACGCTCGGCCTTCTTGGCCGTACACGGCATCACGGACACCACAAACAGGCGCTCGGGCTCCACGCCCAGCACCTTTGCGTAGTAGGTCTTGGCGATGGCGCCAAACATCTGCTGCGGCGACTTGGACGTGGACAGGCTGTCGACAAACTCCGGATAGCGCGCCTTCACAAAGCGCACCCAGCCCGGGCAGCAGCTCGTAAACATGGGCCAGCCGCGACTGTCGCCCTCGCCCTTGGCGGCCTTACCCAGGCGCTCGAGCAGCTCGGAGCCCTCCTCCATAATGGTGAGGTCGGCCGAGAAATCGGTGTCGAACACGTACTCAAAGCCAACGCGGCGCAGCGCGCAAGCCAGGCGCTCGACGGTAGCCTCCTCGCGCGGAATGCCGAGCTCCTCGCCCCAGGCGCTACGCACGGCCGGCGCAATCTGCACCAGCACGATTTTGTCGGGATCGGCGAGAGCATCGAACACGGTCTCGGTATCGTCGCGCTCGCGCAGTGCGCCCGTCGGACAATGTGTAATGCACTGGCCGCACGCGACGCAATCGGTCTTGCCGCGCGCGCGCGGGTACCCACGGCGGTATGCGTGGCGCGGTTGGTCAGATCCCAAATCCCTAAGCCCTGCACGCTCTCACACACCTTGATGCAGCGCATGCATTTGATGCACTTGTCGTTATCGCGGATGATGGGGAAATCGAAGTCCCAGCCCTCGCGCGCCAGGTGCTGCTCGTACGGCAGATAGAAGATGCCCAGGTCGTTGGCGATGGTCTGCAGATTGCAGTTACCACTGCGCACGCAGCTCGTACAGCGCGAGTCGTGCTGGGACAGCAGCAGCTGCACGTTGGTGCGACGCGCCTCGCGGGCCTTGGGGCTGTTGGTGTGGACCACCATGCCGTCGAGCACGTAGTTGTTGCAGGCGGCAACCAGCTGGTCGCAGCCCTCGACCTCGACCACGCACACGCGGCAACCGCCAATCTCGTTTAAATCGCGCAGATAGCACAGGGTGGGAATCTGGATGCCGACGGACTTGGCCGCATCCAGGATCGTGGTGTGCTCGGGCACCACGACCTCGCAATTATCGATCGTGAGCTTGACCATGTTGAGTGCTCCGCTTTCGGTGTTGTCGCTGACAGTGGTTTTGTTGGGCTCTACCATTCCAGGTTCCTCCCTCCGCGGAACGCGCCAAAGCCAAAGTGGTCGCAACGCAGGCAGCGGCTTGCCTCCTGGCGTGCCTCCTCCTCGGTAAGGCCCTGCTCGACCAGATTCCAATCGTGGATGCGCTCGCCGGCCTCGCGCTCGCCCAGCTCGCAGCGGCCGCACTCGTGCTTGCCCTTAAACTGGACGGTCGGCAGCTCGACCTCGAGCTTGATCTTGTGGTCAAAGCCCAGGTAACGGTCGATATTTGCCGAAGCCACGCGGCCGGCGTTGATGGCGCGGATAACGGTGGCGGGGCCGGTCTGGCAGTCGCCGCCGCTAAAGAGGCCGTCGAAGTTGGGCACGGCGCCGTCCGAGTCGGTGACCACGCAGCCCCACTTGCAGGCAATGCCCATGTCCTCAAACGGCTTGGAATCGATGTCCTGGCCAATGGCCACAAACACGCGCTCGCAAGGAATGACGCGCTCGGGCGTGGCGGCGGCACGCGGGGCCGGACGCCCACGACGGGGCTCGCCGATAATCTGCGGCTGCACGCGCAGGCCGCTCACGCGACCATCTTCGCCCGTCTCGATGGCGAGCGGAGCCGTCAGCTCCAGTACCTCGCAGCCCTCGGCCTGGGCACCGGCGATCTCGGCGTCCTGGGCTGTCATATCGCAGATGCGCCGGCGGTAGACGATGCTCACCTTTTCGGCACCGCAGCGCACGGCGGAGCGCGCCACGTCCATGGCCACGTTACCGCCGCCGATGACGCACACGCGCTGGCCGCTCAGGTCGGGCAGCTCGTCATCGCCGATGGCGCGCAGCATCTTGACGGCCGACTCCACGCCGAGCGCCTCTTCGCCCGGAAGGCCGAGCTTCTTATCGCTGTGGGCGCCAATGGCCAGGTAGACGGCATCGAACTCGTCGCGCAGGCGGGCAAGCTCCTCGCCGTTGACGGAGTGGTCGAGCTCCACGTCGATGCCGGCGCTCAAGATCCAGTCGATCTCGGCCTGCAGGCGCTCGCGCGGCAGACGATAGCTGGGGATGCCATAGCGCAGCATGCCGCCCAGGTGGTGGCGCTGCTCAAAGATGGTCACCTTATGGCCCATCACGGCCAGGTAGTAGGCGCAGGAAAGGCCGGCCGGGCCGCCGCCGATCACGGCGACGCGCTTGCCGGTGTTGTCCACTACATGCGGCTTGTGGTCGTTGAGGTCACTGTGCTCGACGGCAAAACGCTTGAGGGCGAGGATGTTCATGGGGTCGTCGACCATGCCACGGCGGCAGTGCATCTCGCAGGGATGCTCGCACACCAGGCCGCAGACAAGCGGCAGCGGATTGTTCTTGCGGATGACCTTGACGGCGTCGGCATAGCGGCCGGCCTCGACCAGCGAAATGTACCCGGGAATGTCGACGTGCGCCGGGCAGCCCGAAACGCACGGGACGCGGGCCTCGCGGTCAAAGCCGCAGGAGTGCTCGCGAATGTGGTGCTCAAAATCGTCGCGGAAGCCGCGAATGGCCGTGAGTGCCATGGCGCCAGCTTCGTAGCCGATGGCGCAATCGCTCGAAAGATAGATGGTGCGGGCGGTGCGCTCAATCAAGTTGAGCGTGGACTCGTCGGCGCGGCCCTCGAGCACATCGGCGAGCAGATCGCTCAGCGCGCTCAGGCCCACGCGGCAGGGCGTGCACTTGCCGCAGCTCTGGGTGGAGCACAGGTTGACGAGCGCCGCCGTAAACTCAACGGGACACGGGGCGAGCGAACTCACCGCCAGACGACGTCCGAGCGCATCGTGCAGGTCGTCCATGACGGCCTGAGCGTGGCTGCGTTCCATTACGTGCAGTCGTGCCATAAGATCCCCTCTCATGCGGCAGCCCGGAGGCGAGACCGGGCGAAGTTGCTACACGCACAACACTGACCTAAAAAGTTGTTAGGTCTCCACGCAGTTCGGCAGGCGGTATGAAATGTCACCCTCGGCGGTGAAATAGAACATTACCGCAGATAAATGCCATATTTGATAAAACGCGTTACCAAATGACAATGCCCCGCCCACGCAATCGCGTGGACGGGGCATTGCTCCAGGTATGCGGCCGGCGACCCTGTTGCTTTTACTTAAGCTCGGGCCAGAAGTCCTTGTTGGCCTCGATCATGTCGTCGAGAACCTCCTTGGCGACCTTCATCGAAGGCACGGTCTTGTTCAGCGTAAAGGCCTTGAGCGCCTTCTCGTAAGAACCCTCGATCGTAGCCTCGACCACGAGCTTCTCGGAGTTCAGCTGCTGCATCATGAGGCCCTGCTGGAACAGAGGAATGTTGTCGCGGCTGATGACCTCGGGGCCATTCTTGCCAATGTAGGCAGGCAGCTCGACCATAGCGTCGTAGGGCATGTTGGGGATAGCGCCCTTGTTCTCGCAAATGACCAGGAAGCGCTGCTTGGTGTCGTTCTTCAGAGCGATAGCCAGATCGGCAATCCAGTCGCCGTGGCTGCCCGCATAGAACGTGCTCTCGTCGATCTCGCCCGTCTTCTCGTAGTGGTCGATGCCGTCGAAGAGGTTCTTCTCACGCGTCTCCTCAACCTCGTTAGCACGGGTGCGCTCGGGGTTGGAATGCTCGACGAACTCCTTCTGCTGCAGGTAGTAGTTCAGATACGTGTTGGGCAGGTACTCCGGGAAGCACTCCATGATCTCGTACTCGCCCTTCCAGACGTAGTACCAGCTGCCCTTGGTGTGGCGGTTCTGCTCGGGGTGCTCGTCGGTGGCCTCCTCGGGCTTCTTTGCCATGAGCGAGCCCATGCCCTTGAGGTAGGAGTCGGGCAGCAGAATCTCATGCTCCTTGATGTACTCGCGCAGCTGCGGGAGCACCTCCTCGCCCTTGTGGCGAATCGAGGTGAACCAACCAAAGTGGTTGAGGCCAAAGTAATCGTACTCGACATCCTTCTTGTCGATATCGAGTGCGGCGCAAACCACGTCGATGATCGCGATCGGCATGTCGCAGATGTTGATGATGCGAGCGTTGGGGCGCAGGACGCGGCAGCCCTCGGAGACGATGGCGGCAGGGTTGGAGTAGTTGAGAATCCAGTAGTCCTTCTTGGCGTACTTCTCAACGTCATCGATCAGCTCGACCATGGGGAAGATGGTGCGCATGCCGTAGGCAAGGCCGCCGCAGCCGCAGGTCTCCTGACCCACGCAACCGTGGCGCAGCGGAATCTTCTCGTCCTGCTCGCGCATGGCATAGCCGCCCACGCGCATCTGGGCAAACACGAAGCTCGCGTCGGTAAAAGCCGTCTTTTTATCGGTGGTCACCGTGAGCTTGATGTCCAGGCCGAGGTCCTCGTGCAGAATCCAGTCCACGAGCACGCCGATCTTGCGCTGGCGCTCCTCGTTGATGTCGTACAGACGAATCTCGTCAACGTCGAGCTCGTCCTTGCGCAGGGCAATGGACTTGACGATGCCAGGGGTAAAGGTGGATCCGCCACCACACAGAGTAATGATCATTGTTTACTGCTCCTTCTCAATTGCGTTTTCGACCTTGTCGCGCATCTCGGCGACCTTCATGCCAAAGATGATCTGGATATTGTTGCCGTTGCGGTTGATACCGCTGTTGGGCACGTGGTTGATGAGGTCCTCATTGATGAGGTCCGGGTTCTTAACGTTCACGCGGAGACGCGTAAAGCAGTTCTCGAGCTCCTCGATGTTGTCCCTGCCACCAAGACCTGCGACCAGGTCGGCGATACCCGCGTCAACACCCTGCGCGGGAGCATCGGCGACAGCGCCCTGCTTCACCGCGACAGACGCGGCGGCCTCGCCCTCGGCAACGGACTCAGCAAGCTCGGACTCTTCCTCGCGGCCAGGCGTGTGGAGGTTGAGCTTCTTAATAAGGAAGGTGAAGAGGAAGAAGTACAGAGCGGCGTTGACGACTCCGAGCACCAGCATGACCGGCCAGTTGGTCTTGTCGACACCGAGGACCAGGTTGGAGACCACGATGTTGATGATGCCGCCTGCAGTCGAAGCGGGCACGGAGAGGACCTTGAGCAGAACCAGGAAGATGCCGGAAAGAACCGAATGAACGACAAAGAGCACGGGAGCGGCAAAGACAAAGAGGAAGTCCATGGGCTCGGTCAGGTGGGGTTGTCCGTTACTTGTTTTTGCTTTTACTTGATTTG
>URVD01000114.1 GCA_900551195.1 uncultured Collinsella sp. | reverse complement strand
TTTGGTAAAACGCCGTAACTTAAACAGCCTGTGCCAGCTTCTCGGCACGCTCGGCGGCGGCGAGCGCCTCGATGACGGTGCCGAGCTGGTCGCCCAGGAGGACGCCATTGTAGGTGGAGTTGAAACCGATGCGGTGATCGGTCACGCGGTCCTGGGGCTGGTTGTAGGTACGGATCTTCTCGGAACGGTTGCCGTGGCCGATCTGGCTCTGGCGCTCGGCACCGAGCTCTGCCTGCTGCTTCTCGAGCTCCATCTCGTACAGGCGGGCGCGCAGCATCTGCATGCAGACCTCGCGGTTCTGAATCTGGGAGCGCTGCTCCTGCGACTGCACCACGGTGTTGGTGGGCAGGTGGGTGATGCGCACGGCGGAGTAGGTGGTGTTAACGCACTGACCGCCAGGGCCCGAAGCGCAGTAAGTGTCGATGCGCAGGTCAGACTGGTTGATCTGGACGTCGATCTCCTCGGCCTCGGGAAGCACGGCGACGGTTGCCGTGGAGGTCTGGATACGGCCCTGGGACTCGGTCTTGGGAACGCGCTGGACACGGTGTACGCCGGACTCGAACTTCATGACGGAGTAGACGCGGTCGCCCTCGACCTTGAACTCGATGGACTTAAAGCCGCCGGCCTCGCTGGGGCTGGAATCGAGCACGGTGGTCTTCCAGCCACGCGACTCGCAGAAGCGCTGATACATCTTGTACAGATCGCCGGCAAAGATAGCCGCCTCGTCGCCACCGGCGGCGGAGCGAATCTCGACGATGGTGTTCTTGTCGTCGTTGGGGTCGCTCGGGATGAGCATGTACTTAATGTCTTCCTCGAGCTGGGGAAGCTTGGCCTCGTTTTCGGAGATGTCCATCTGGAGCATCTCCTTCTCATCGGCATCGGTAGTATCGTGGAGCATTTCCTTGGCAGCCTCGATGTCATCGAGCGCGCCGATGTACTCGCGCGAGGCGGCAATGAGGTCGGACTGGTGCGCGTACTCCTTGTTGAGACGCGTGAACTCCTTGATATCGGAGGCGACGGCCGGGTCGGAAAGCTTCTTCTCGAGCTCCTCGTAGGCCTTGATAATCTTTTCGAGCTTGTCGCGCATGGCGGGACTCCTTTATATGCGTGAAGGTGAAAATCGGCAGAGCTGATGGGGCGCACGGCGCCACTGCGGGGGTAAGCCCGGCTAGAACATGTCGATCTTCAGATACATGCGCATCCCTTCGCGTATGAGGTATATAGTTGCGGTCTAACCCATACATGATAGCGTGCGCAGGCAAACCTGCATATAACCCGCACGGAATGAGTGGACGTAGCCGTTGGGGACGTTCCTTAACGGCTAGTCGTTTAAGAACGTCCCCAACGGCTAACAAAGGAAGCGTCGCTTTGTCACATTCTAGAGCGTTTGAAGCAGGGCGATGAGGAAGCGAACACCCTGGAGGTAGGCGCGGCGGGTGATGCGCTCGTTGGTGCCGTGGACGCCGCGGTCGCACTCGTCATCGTCGACCACAAACGCCGAAAAACGAATGCATTCGGAGCAAATGTGCTGGTAGTTGGCAGCGTCGGTCGCGCCGATCACGGTCGAGGGGACAATCGCCAACGGCTCGGATGATCCGTTTTCCTCCGTCCCCTTTGGATCGCGGAAATAGCGGGCGGCGATGGAGCGAACCGCCTCGAGGCCGGGACCACCGATGCGCGGGGACGGCGAGGGCTCGGAGCTGCCGGGGCCCAGCTCCACTTCGACACGACCGGCAAGGTCCGCCCCGGCAACCGCCTCACGGCAGCGCGCCACAACGTCGGCCACGCTCGTGCCCTCGAGCATGCGGAAGTTAATGTTGGCCCACATATCCTGTGGCATCACGTTAGCGCCAGCGCTGCCGCCCTCGATCTGCGTGGGCGCGCAGGTAGTGGTCACGAGCGGGTAGAGTTTTTTGCTGGCGAGGCACTCGCACACGATGGTGTCCTTGTTGGAGGCAATCTCGTCGGCCGAGTAGAGCCCCAGCTCGACAAGCTGTGCGGCAAGCAGATCGGTCACACGCGTCGGCCACTCGATATCGCAGATTGCGGCGATAGCGCGGCTCAGTACCTCGAGCGATGTGCCGCCGTAGGGGTTGGACGAATGCCCGCCCTCACTCTTCGTCTTGAGCACAATATCGGCGTAGCCCTTCTCGGCAAGGTCGGCATGCATAAGCCAGCCCTCGCCCGCGCCGTACTCGGCAGCCGAAACAATACGGTAGTCACCCTCGTCGATCAGGTATTCAAGTTCAATACCGCGCTCCTCGAGCACGCGACCGATCGCCCCCGCGCCGTACTGCGTGGTTTCCTCGTCCTGGCCAAAAGCCAGCAGCAGGGTTCGCTCGTGCTCCCAGCCGTGCGCCAACGCATACTCAACCGCCTCGAGAATACCTGCGACCTGGTCTTTCATGTCGATAGCGCCGCGACCCCAAATGTAGGTGTCGTCCACCTGTCCGCTAAAGGGAGCATGCGTCCAGTCGGCCTCGGTGCCCGGC
Organism: uncultured Collinsella sp.; assembly: GCA_900551195.1. Lineage (GTDB taxonomy): Bacteria > Actinomycetota > Coriobacteriia > Coriobacteriales > Coriobacteriaceae > Collinsella. Next base: position 3,467 of record URVD01000114.1, on the reverse strand, counting down.
ACCACGGGGACCACGTCCATGTGGCCCATGAGCATGACGGGTTTGAGGGCGGGGTCGGAACCGTCAAGCGTCACCAACAGCGAATGGTCGACAAGCTCGACCTCGCCCGCCGCGAACACGCGCGGCCAGGCCTGCTGCATATAGGCGCGCAGGTCGTCGAAGGGCTGCCAGTCCACCGCCTCGGCATCCATGCTCGAGATGGTCGGAAACGACAGCACGCGGCCCAAGCGCTCGCACGCGCCGACCTCGTCTATATCGGCAAAATCGTCCTCATGCGCAAAGAAGCGCCAAACCTCGGCCATGACATCCTTTCGATTGTGATGACGAGGGCCGCCCCACGGGAGCGGCCCTGCAACGTAAGCGTTTGCGGTCGGTTATTTGTCCTCGAGATAGCGAGAGAGGAACTCACGAGTGCGCTGGTGTTTGGGGTTGCCGAAGAGCTCGGCCGGCGCGGCATCCTCGAGCACCACGCCCTTGTCCATAAAGACCACGCGGTCGGACACCGTGCGGGCAAAGGCCATCTCGTGCGTGACGACGACCATGGTCATGCCGTCGGCGGCGAGCTTGCGCATGACCTCGAGCACCTCGCCCACGATCTCGGGGTCGAGCGCGGAGGTCGGCTCGTCGAACAGCATGATCTGCGGATTCATACATAGGGCACGAGCGATGGCCACGCGCTGTTTTTGACCACCGGACAGGCGACCAACGGCGGCGTGCGCGAACTTTTCGAGTCCCACGCTCGTCAGATGCTCCATCGCGACCTTCTCGGCCTCGGCCTTGCTCATCTTTTTGAGCGTGACGGGCGCGAGCGTGCAGTTGTCGAGCACATCCATGTTGTTGAACAGGTTAAAGCCCTGGAACACCATGCCGATGTCCTCGCGCAATTTGTTGATGTTGCAGCGCTCGGCCGTGAGGTCCTGGCCGTGGAACCAGATGTGGCCCGCGTCCGGGGTCTCGAGCAGGTTGAGGCAGCGCAGGAAGGTCGATTTGCCCGAGCCCGAGGCGCCGATGATGGTGACAACCTCACCGGGATTGACGGACAGGTCGATGCCCTTGAGCACCTCGAGCGAACCAAAGCTCTTGCGCAGGCCCTCGACGCGGATGAGCGGCTCATTGGTCTGTGCGGCGGCCGCAACGCCGGTAATGGCGGTATCTGCCATGATGATTCTCCTCGTCTTAAGCCTAGTTAGAGCTGGGCAGCGTGGCAGGAGCCTCGACGCCGAGCTTTTTGCCAAAGGCCTCGAGCAGGCGGCTCGCCACGAGCGTCAGGATCAGGTAGACCACGAGCGCCACGCAGTAGACCTCCATCTGGCGGTAGTACACGCCGGCGACCGTGGTAGTAGCGTACATAAGGTCGAACACGCCGATAACCGAAAGCACCGACGAGTCCTTGATGTTGATGATGAGCTCGTTGGTGAGCGCGGGGATCGCGTTTTTAATACCCTGGGGGAACACGACCTTGCGCATAGCCTGCCACTGCGACAGACCCAGCGAGCGCGCCGCCTCGGCCTGACCGGGGTCGATGGACTCGATGCCGCCGCGCAGGACCTCCATCATGTAGGCGGTGGAGTTGAGCGAGATGGTGACGAGGCCGGCGGTGAAGGTACTCCAGATCTGGTTGGCCTGGGCGGTCTCGAAGCCCATGCCGCGCAGAACGGTAAAGCCCGCGTAATAGATGAGCAGGCCCTGGACCATCATGGGCGTGCCGCGCACGACGGTGGAATAGACGGTCGCAAAGCCTCGGCCAATGCTCTTAAAGAAGCGCACCAGGTCGTTGTCGACGCGATCGAAGGTCTGGGTGCGCAAGAACACAAAGAGCAGCGCCAAGAAGAAGGCGATGACCGTGCCGAAGGTGGCAAGCGCGATGGTGATCTCGATACCGCGGATAAAGAAGTCGCCGCTCTTGTAGGTCATGTAGACCAGGCTCGACAAAAAGTCGCTGGGGTTGGAGTCCGAGACAATACTCACCTGCACCAGGTCGATAAACGACATGACGCAGCGGTCGACAAAGAAGATCGCCGCGATGACGACCACGACATAGCTGCCCAGGCGCGCGCCGCGACGGAAACGCTCGGATGCAAACGGTGACTTTTCGCGATAGTCGCTCCAGTGCATAACCTTGGTGACGAGCGCTGCCGCCGACACGACGATCCAGGCCCAAAGAATCGCCCAAAGGCAATCTTGGAAGATGCCGGTGGGCGCCAAAAAGCTCAGCGGCGTGGGGTTGCGCTGGCTAAATGCCAAGCCGAGCGCCGCGATAACGCTCGTGCCCAGGTACACATAACGGTGGTCGGCCTTGATAAAGGAGGCCAGACGATTGATGTCTTTCATGCTGCCTCCCTATGCCGGCTGACGGTCGAGGCACGCGTCCCACATTTGGTCGCGCTCCTCTTGGCTAATGCCCTTGAGTGTCTTGTCGATGAGCTTAAGCAGTTTGTCCGAGCCCTTGCGGCAACCGACATTTGCCGTGACCTCCTGCTTAAAGCCCTCGCCCTCCGCAAAGCGAATGGGCACGATGCCTGGGTTTTGGGCCATATAGCCCTTCTCGTTTTCGGTGTTGTAGGTCACAGCGTCACAAGTGCCCTGCAGCAGGTTCGAGAACACCGTGGGTACCGAATCGACCGGATTTTTGTGGACGACGCCCGGGATCTCGTCAATGACGGTGTCGAGCATCGTGTCCTTTTGGCCGAGCACCGTGGCGCCGCTAAAGTCGCTGAGCTTGGTCGCGTTTTGGTAGGGCGAGCCCTCTTTTACGAATAGGCCAAAGTAGCCAATGAAGTACGGGTCGGAAAAGCCGACGGACTCCTCGCGCTCGGGCGTGGCGCTCATGCCGGCGATGATGAGGTCAATCTGGCCGTTGTTGAGCGAGTCGATAAGGCCCGAGAAGCTCTGCTTGACGGCAACGGGCTCGCCGCCGAGAGCCTTGCAGACGATCTTGGCGATCTGCACGTCGTAGCCATCGGCGTAGGCTCCCTGCACGTTATCGATGGGGATCGTGAACTCGCTGGCCTCGGAAACCTGCCAGTTGTACGGGGCGTAGGCCGCCTCCATGCCAATGCGGATCTTATCCTTGCCGATCACAGAATCGGACAGGTCGTCGCGACCGCCGCCCGTCGTGGACTGAACTACTTCCAGCGTGGAGGGACGCTGGCAGCCGGCAAGTGCGCCGGCGACGACAGAAGCGCTCGCAGCGAGAGCGCTACCCAAAAAGATGCGACGGCTGCATACCGGCTGTGGATGCGCGTCGCGTTGATGGGGAGAATGCATAATCTGCCTTCCCTGTTGAATCGTATGCTGACGACTTAACAGGATATACGCCAGCGACCAGCAGCGCAGCACAAGCTCGAAAAATTAATAGACACACGGTAGTCATTGGGAGCGTCGATGTTTTGGCAATGCCAGCGAGCGCCACCCAGAGCGAACAAGTTGGCATGAAAAAGGCAAGGCATAGACCTTCTGGTCATGCC
>URVD01000113.1 GCA_900551195.1 uncultured Collinsella sp. | reverse complement strand
TCCGCGCGATACTTATGCTGACGCTGCACAGTGGGACGAAAAAGCAAAAGATCTGCATCGTGCACGACCGCGACCGTGCTGGTCACCTCATTGCCAAGGTGGTCGAGGCTGTCGACTACCGCATTCCCTTTATCCCTGACGATACCCAGGCAGAGCAAGAAGAGGCCGCAGCCGAGAACATGCTCCGCGAGGCAGCCGCGCTCGATCCGAGCAACTGGGATGCCCAGCGCATGCTGTGCGCCCTCACCGCCAACTCCAACGAGGAGTACGTACAGTACTTGGTATCCAAGCGCGATGAAGTCGAGCACGACCTGGCACTCAAGATCGCCTCGGCGCAGGACCCCTACGAGCGCGAGGCCGCAGGCGACCTTATGCGCCGTCCCTACCTGCGCTGGCTTGCCGCCCTTGCGTCACGCGCCCTCATTAGCGGCCGCTATCGCATGTCGCTCGAAGCTGCAAACTGCAGCCTCGACTTTGCCCCCAACGATCCGGCTGGCGTCCGCCACACCGCGATGCTCGCCATGGCAAAGCTCGAATACCCCGCCGAGGAGCTCAAGCGCTTTCGCTCTGCCCACTCCGTACCCTATCTCGCCAACACGCCGTTACGCCGTCGTCCCAAGGATGCGGAGCGTGACTTGGACCCGTGGACGCTCATCGCGCTGATGAGCGCTGCCTGGCGCGAGCTGGACTACGAGGGTGCCGAGCACTACCTGCGCATCCTTGCACGCTCGTGCCCGCACGCAGCCGAGGCACTCTACTTCCAAACCGAGTTTCCCGATGGCGTCTATGCCCGCGTCAACGTGGGTGTGGGCTCCACCGACGAGCTTGTCCTTGCGCTGTCCGAGGCGACGCCGGTGCTGCAAGAGGGCCTGGGCGCCCCCGACAACGCCAGCTTTGCCGCCTGGGTCGCCACCAGCGATATCGTGCGTTCCCAGATCGACGAACGAATCCTGCGGGCGGCCGAGCAGGGCTTGCCGTTTAAGGGAGGAGACCTCTAATGGATCCGAGCGTCTACATCCCCGCCTACCTGGAGCGCGCCTATGTTGCGTCGCACCCCGAACTCACCGATGCAGCACGCGAGCTTGTCCATAACGACGTGAGCGTCAACCCTCACAAGTATGCGCAGACCGAGCACGCCCAGGCGCTGCTGTCCTATGCCGGCGTTCACCGCCACCTGCTCGACGAGCTTCATCGCATCGAGGACATGGGCAGCGACGAGGAGTTTGAGCAGACGCGCAACCGCCTGTTCGATGACATGCGCGATGAGCTGCTCAAGATCGTCCGCATCGATGCGCATGTCCTCGATGCCCAGCTGCTCGCCATCATTTTGGCGGACACGCCCGTCGACGCCTGCCTGGGCGACCTGATGAAGCTCGAGGCCACCACGGCCGACTACCTGCAGCAAAGCGTGCCCGGGTTTGACATGGATGCCCCGCACTACTGGGCCAACAGAGTGCTGGCAGACGGCGTGACAGCTGCCGACCTCACCGTAAGCGAGCCGGCTTTAATCGGGTGGCTCCACACACTCGAGGCCATCTCGCAGCTGTGCATGGCGAGCGCTCGTTACCGTGCTGCCGCCAACTATTCTCGCCGCGTTCTTAAGGCAGAAGGCTATCCCACCCGAGCTGCAGGCACCGTGCTGCTCGCCCTCGCTCGCCTGGAAGACGAGGACGGCTTTTTTGCCCTGGCCCACCAGCTCGAGGAACAGATGGGGGCCGATGTCCTCGAGGATTCCCCCTGGTACCTACTCGCCCGCACGATCCTGCTGTTCAAAACAAACAAGATACGCCCGGCGACACGCGCGCTGCGCGAGTTTGCCAACCGCTGCGAGGGCGGCGCGTTCTTTTTGCTGAACCCCATGTATCAGACACCGTACCTTCCCTGCCGGCCCGAACCGCACGACCCCTGGGACCTTTCGCATCAGGCAGTTTGGGAAGCCGACGGCATTATCTCGGATACTCCCGACTTTGCCCCCTGGGCCAACGCTTGCGAAGACGTATCGCAGCTTGCCCAGGAATTTGCGCGCCGCTACGGCTTTTAGCGACGCGATCGCCCCGACCATGTCATTCACGTTAGGAACGACTTCATGAACTTCCGCTCATCTCTCGCCTGCACCTCGAGCGATATCGCCCGCTGGGGGCTGCGCTCTGTCCTCAAACGCCAGGGCGGCGTACTTCCCGGCCGCATCGCCATGAAGATCAACCCCGAGCTGCTAAGCGACCTCGCGAGCCTGGTCGACCGCAGCGTGGTGATCACCGGCACCAACGGCAAGACCACCACCTCCAACCTCATCGCCGATGCCGTTGCCGCCAGCGGCGCCACCGTGGTATGCAACCGCGCCGGCAACAACATGGAGCCGGGCGTGGTGGGCGCGTTGCTCGAGGCGCGCGGCAACCTTAAGCGAACAGCCAGCAGCAAGCGCGTAGGCATCTTTGAGTGCGACGAGCTCTACACGGTGCGCGTCCTGCCCAAGCTCAAGCCGACCTACTTTGTGCTGCTCAACCTGTTCCGCGACCAACTGGACCGCTACGGCGAGATCGACCACACCCAGGACGTCATCGCCCACGCGCTGGAGCTTTCGCCGGCAACGACGCTCATCTACAACGCCGACGATCCGCTGTGCGCCTCGATCGCCGCACGCGTCCCCAACACGAGCATCGCCTTTGGCATCGACGGTGCCACGGGCACCGAGTCCGATCGCATTAGCGACTCGCGTTTTTGCTCACAGTGCAACGCGCCGCTGGAGTACGACTATGTGCAGTACGGCCAGCTCGGCGCCTATCATTGTCCTTCGTGCGGTTGGGGTCGTCCCGCGCTGGTCCGTCGCGTGACAGGCGTTGAGCTCACCTGCAGTGGCTACGACTTTGACCTGAACTTTGGACCCGATACCGACGCACCTGCAACGCACATCGTCACGCGCTACAACGGCCTGTACATGGTCTACAACGTTGCCGCCGCCTTCTTTGCGGCGCGCGAGCTGGGCGTGGACGCGGCACATCTGCAGCCAACGCTCGATGCCTACGTCCCCGCCGGCGGACGCATGGGCCGCTGGGAGATCGCCGGCCGTACCGTCGAGGCAAACCTGGCCAAAAATCCCGTGGGCTTCGATCGCCAGATCCAGTCCATTAAAACGGCAGGTGGCAGGCTCTGCGCCTTCTTCCTGAACGACAACGACGCCGACGGTCACGATGTCTCGTGGATCTACGACGTCGATTTCGAGCGCATCGCCGATACCCCAGGGCTTGTCGCCTTTGCCGGTGGCACGCGCGCGCACGATATGCAGGTACGCCTCAAGTACGCCGGCATCGACGCCGCCATCATCTCGAATATCGAGCAGGCGATCGGCGCCGTGGCAGACGAGGAGGCTGGCGACACTTTCTATGCCGTCGCCAACTACACGGCCTTCCCGCCGCTGGTCAAGAAGCTCGACGGGCTTAAGGGCACCGATGCGAGCTCGGTTGCCTCCCACGCCGTAACGCGCGCCGATGGTAGCGCTGTCCCCACCGATATTGCGCCGTTCGAGCTCTCGCGCCCGCTGCGCATCGTCTACCTGTATCCCGATGCCCTCAACCTCTATGGCGACGGCGGCAACGTCATCGCCCTCGAGCGCCGCTGCGCCTGGCGTGGCATTCCCGTGCGTGTAGACGAGGTTCGTATGGGCGAGACGCTTGATTTGACCGATGCCGATATCGTCATGATGGGTGGCGGCTCCGACCGCGACCAGCTAGCCGTGGCACACGAGTTGCTCGCCCAAAAAGACAAGGTCGCGGCCTATGTTGAGGATGGCGGCTCACTGCTTGCCATCTGCGGCAGCTATCAGCTGCTCGGCCGTTCGTACTATATGGGCGAGAATCGCATCGATGGCCTGGGCGTCATTGCCGCCGAGACCGTGCGCGGCTCCGACCGCCTGATCGGCAACGTCGCCGTCAAGACCGACCTGGCACCCGAGCCCTTTGTGGGATTCGAGAACCACGGCGGCCGCACCCTGCTCGATGCAGAGGCCACGCCGCTCGGAACGTCCGTCGTCACGGGCACCGGCAACAACGGCGACGATGGCTTTGAGGGCCTCATCTACAAGGGCGTCATCGGCACGTACCTGCACGGACCGGCACTGCCCAAGAACCCCGAGCTCGCCGACTGGCTCATCGCCCACGCCCTCGAGCGCCGTGACGACACGCAGGCCATGTCGTTGTTACCGCTTAAGTCCCTCGACGACAACTACGAGCACGCCGCCCACGACGCCGCGATGAAGCTCCTCCCCTAACGCCCCAACCACCAAAAAGGGGACAGGCACCTTTGTAGTGGTTTTGACCGGCCACGGTAGTTTGTCTCGATCAGTAACATTTAGACCGTTAAAAGTCGTCTTACTGTTACAGATTGAGATGTTCGGACCGACGCCCGCCGTCTGTCTCGATCTGTAACAGGTAGAGCCGATTTGCCCGCCCAGATGTTACAGATTGAGATATTTGAAAATCGGAATAGAAGCCTGCTCCTGTGTGGTGGTTTTCCAGTTTGCCAACGATATACGCGCTGGCAAAAAAGTCTGCTATACTCTTTCCCGCTGTCCCCATCGTCTAGCGGCCAAGGACGCCACCCTTTCAAGGTGGATATCGCGGGTTCGAATCCCGCTGGGGGCACCACAGAACCTGAGAAGCCCGTTACCAATTCGGTAGCGGGCTTTTTACTGCCATGCGTCGGGATTCGAACCCAACAGGGTACAGAGCCGAGAAAACGCACCTACGCTTCGGCCTTAACAAGTGATTAACTTAGTCCCTAGCAATACGATAACTGAAACGTCCGTATCGAAAAACATTGCCCGGAGACAGCTCCGTCTCCATTAGCCGTGATGTTGGCAATCTTTCTTATCAATCGCACGTCTTGAAAATTATCCCAACTTCAAAATCGCTGTGAGTTCCGAGGGTGCCGGGAAACAGTACATTCCCTCAACTCGCACCCTGCACACAGCATAATTACCTCCGATCCGCACATCGATAAAACAGCGCCGCGTGTAGTCCAGTTCCCTGGTCTCGATTTGTAAATTTGTTGGCGAAGTCCAGGCATACGCTGCAAACAACTTGCGAACATCCCATGCGGGGGCATCGTCCCTCTCAGCTTCATGAGTCACGAAGGGAAAGAGGTCTCCGACTCCGGCCCCATCGCCCGATTTGCAAACCCAAGACTCGTAGCCGGCCCTCACGCCGTACTCACGACCATCGCGCAACAGAGACAAATCCAGCTCATTCTCATGGAATCGAATATCGATCTCTTCAAAATCCCCGAAAATGCAACGATGAATGCCCTCGAGGCGTAATGAACTCAAACGTCCGCCAGAAGCCAACCCAACTGGCACGGGAATGCTATCGAAGTCACGTTCGGAAGCCAGCGTTTCCCGAACACTAGACTCTTTGAACAATACCTCATACAGCGGATCAAGCAGCGCCTTACTTCCTGTCGTGGAACTCGAGCAGGCGATGACAAGGCCATCTGTGGGCCGCATGTAGCACAGCTGCCCAAAAAGGCCAGAGCATCTGAACCCGCCACGCCGGCACATCCAGAACTGGTATCCATAGCCATTGCTGTCTTCAGTTGCCTCTGACGGATAAAAGGGGCTCGTTTCCATCTGAATCTTCGTCGCCTCGGCAACCCATTCCGCAGGAATGATCTGTTCCCCACGCCACTTGCCACCATCCAGCAAACATTGACCAAACTTAGCCAAATCCGGTGTCGAAAGGTGAAGACCAAAACCTCCGGTCGTATGACCAGCTTGATCCTCTTCCCACCACCAATTTCTAATGCCTAACGGCGTAAACAAACGTTCGGCGAGATAATCGGATTCTTTCGTTCCACTTACGCGTTGCACGAGCATGCTCAATAAATGTGAACACAGCGAATCGTAGTGAAAGACCTCGCCCGGCTTCCAGTCAAACTCACGATGAAGAACCTCATGTGCCCAGTCGTCTCCCGCGCCAATATACGACAGGTCACTCTCCTGCCCCATCGTCATAGTCAGCATCAAAAGCTACAAGCGCGTATTGTAAAGGCTCAAAAAGAGGGTCGCCACAACAAG
>URVD01000112.1 GCA_900551195.1 uncultured Collinsella sp. | reverse complement strand
CAGATCGGGGTAGCTCGTGAGCATCGTCAGCAGCTCACGCTCCCCCGCCAGGGATTTCCGCTCCAGATCGGTCAAAACAATCGGCATCGACGGAGCTGCCGCCGCGCTTGAACTACCGGCAACGGTCGCAGCGCTTTCCATCCCCGCTGGCACATCAATTGGCGGCAGGTCCTCGTCGACCTCCACCGGCGCGGCCCCATAGGCATCAAGCGGAACGTAGTCGTACGGGTCCTCCTCGACCGGTGCGGACACCGGCGGCGTCGCACCCGCGGCCCAGGCACCGCGACCGGCACTGCGCGCACCAGTCGCACCACCGCCCGAGCTTCGTCCCTGCGAACCGCCCGCGCGCTCAGCTTGCGCGCGTTGACGCTCATAGCTCTGCTCACGCCGGCGCTCGGCATCCTCGCGCTTGGCGACATCGCGAAACACACGGCCCGAACTCGCGCGCACGGTCTCCAAGTCCAAGCCAAGCAGATCGGCAATCTGGATAAAGTACGTGTCGATCATATAGCTGTCGCGTAGAGGATAGATGAGTGTCAGCGCATCCTCGAGCGCCTTGGCACGACCGCCCGGTGTGGTAATGTCGCTCGACTCCTGCAGCGAACGGTAGACAAAGTCCATGAGGGGCTCGGCCGCGTCAATGCGCGCCTGCAGCGCCTCGCCACCATGCGCGGTGATGAACTCCATGGGATCGTTGCCGTCGGGCAGCACCACGCAGCGCAGGTCCATCGAATCCTGCTCGATAAACTGAATCGCGCGGCGCGCGGCCTTTTGACCGGCGGCGTCGCCATCGAACATATATACAATGCGCTTGGCAAAACGGGTGAGTGTCTTAACGTGATGTTCCGTGAGTGCTGTGCCCAGCGTGGCGACGACGTTTTTGATCCCTGCCTCCCAGCAGGCGATGCAGTCGGTATAGCCCTCCACCACGATGGCGGTATCCTGCGCAACGATAAACTCCTTGGCCCAGTTAAAGCCATAGAGGTTTCGTTTCTTATGAAACACGCTCGTCTCGGCAGTGTTGAGGTACTTGGGCTGACCATCGCCCATGATACGCCCGCCAAAGGCGATATTGTGACCCTGCTCATCAAAGATGGGAAACATCACGCGGTCGTAAAAGCGGTCCGCGAGCTGTCCGCGCCCACGGCTCACGGCCACGTTGGCGTCAATCATCTCCTGCGGGGTAAAGCCCGCTTGAGACAGATGCGAAACCAGCGCGTTGCGACCCGGCGCAAAGCCCAGGCAATAGCGTCGGCAGACATCTCCGCCCATACCGCGGCTGGCAAAGTACTCGCGCGGACGGCTGTCCTTACCGCGCATAAGCATGGTGTGGTAGAACTGAGCCGTCTCGGCGCACAGGTCATAGATGCGGGCACGCTTGGTGCCGCGATCGCGCTGCGCACCGGTGTCGTGCAGTTCAATGCCCGCACGATCAGCCAAATAGCGGATCGACTCGGGAAAACTCAGGTTCTCGCGCTTCATGATATAGGTGAAGACGTCGCCACCCTCGCCGCAGCCAAAGCAATGCCACACCTGCGTAGCAGGGATAATGTGAAACGATGGGGTCTTTTCGCCATGAAACGGGCAGCATCCCCAAAACTCAGGGCCGCGGGGCTTGAGCTCAACCGTTTCCTGCACTATGGCAACCAGGTCCGACGCCGCGCGTACCTGATCTTTTTCCTCATCGCTAATCACGGATACTCACCCCCTGCTCACCCAAGTTATGACGGATATCGTCGATATTACCCTCGACGGTCGCGATCAGGTCGTCCAGGGAATCGAACACGCGAGACGGACGCAGCCAGCGCGTAAACGCCAGCGACACGGAAGCGCCATACAGGTCGCCCGCATAGCCGATCAAGTTGGCCTCGAGATGCGCCGAGGCGGCATCGTCGGCATAGGTCGGCGGCAGGCCGACGTTAACAGCAGCAGGCCATACGGTATCGTCGACCAGCACCAGACCCTCATAGACGCCATCGGCAGGCACTTGAATGCCGTCGGGCACCTGGATGTTTGCCGTGGGAAAGCCCATGTCGGAACCCTCGTGACGGCCAGCCGCCACAACGCCGCGCACCATATAGGGACGGCCGAGAAGCTCGGCAGCCAGCTCCACATGACCCTGGTCCAGCTCATGGCGGATGCGCGTGGCACAGATGGTCTGCCCGTTAACGCAAAGCAGGTCGTGACCGTAAACGTCAACCCCACGCTCAGCACCCCAGGCGCGCATCTCGGCAACGCCCGAAGCGCCGCCGCGGCCGAGTCTAAAGTCACTGCCTACACGAATGGAGCGAATGTCGACAACGCGCGACAACAGCGCCAGAAACCCGACATGGTCGAGTGCCGCCACGGCGGGCGTAAAGGGAACGGCCACCACCGCATCGACCCCGGTTTGAGCCAGTGCGTGCAGTCGGTCGGCCGTCGTCATCAATTTTTGAGCGGGCGACGGACTCACCACGACGTCCGGATCAGGATCGAAGGTGACCACGACCGCTTTGCTGCCGTGGAAACGTGCGTCGCGAATAACCGCGTCAATCAGCTCTTGGTGCCCACGATGCACGCCATCAAACACGCCAATGGCGATCGACGCGGCACCCAAGAACTCGCACCCATCAAATGCATCGGCAGAAACGATACGGGCCTCATCCAACTCACCCGCGAAAAAGATACGCGCGAGCTCGTGGGGCGCCAGCATCATCGAACACCGCCGATCGCCTGCGGAAAGACGTGCTCCATCACAAAGCGGCCGCCCTCGATGCGGGCGAGCGCCTTGAGTCCCCCATCGAGCACGAGCGCGAACGGTGCCTTCGCCGTATCGAAGTCCGCAAGCGCGCGTTCAACGGGAATGCGGCGACCGCAAAGCAGGTCGTCTGCAAGATTACCCGGCAAATCGACACGCGTGGCACCAAGGGCGGCGATGGGATCCAAGGCGAAGCCGGCCGCAGACTCGGGAGAAAGCTCCTCGACCGTATGACAGGTGCCAATGGAAACCACGCCGGAGGCCGTACGGCGCAGCGCGGAAATATGCGCAGCACTATCGCAGGCGCAACCCAGATCGCGAGCGAGCGCGCGAATGTAGGTGCCCTTGCTTACCGAAAACGCCACGGTCCAGACGCACGTATCGCCCTCGCCGCTCACGGCGATCAGGTCGGCGGCATAGACCTCGACGGGGCGCGGAGGCAGGTCCACCGCATTGCCCTCGCGAGCACTCTTATAGGCGCGAACGCCATTGACCGAGATGGCCGAAAACGCTGGCGGCACCTGCATCTGCGGGCCAAGCATAGCGGCCAGCTGCTCACGGGCGTAAGCGAGATCGCGCAGCTCGGGGGCAACGGGCACCGTACGGACGGCCTCGCCCTCCGCGTCATCGGTATTGGTCTCGACGCCAAACGAAATGTCGGCGACATAACTTTTGGTATCGAGGGTTAGCATGCCCAGCAAACGAGTAGCCTGGCCAACACCCACCACCATGACACCCGATGCCATGGGGTCGAGCGTGCCGGCATGGCCGACGCGACGCTCATGGAGGGCGCGCCGACATTGCGAGACCACATCGTGGGACGTGCAGCTCACCGGCTTATCGACGGCGAGCAGCATATTCAATTGAGAAGGCGTACGACGAGCCATGTACCATCCAAAATGTTAGAGCTCGACGGTCACCGAAGCGGGATCCTCCCCTACCAGTTCGGCCAGCATGGGAAGTGCCACGGTGAGCGTCTCGAGAATCGTTCCGTTGTTGGAGAAACCGGCGGCAGCGGGATGTCCGCCTCCGCCAAAGGCAACAGCGATCTCGGACACGTTGAGGTCGCCCTTGGAGCGCAGGTTGCCGCGCACCTTGGTATCGCCGTCGATGCCCTTTAGGAACAGACAGACCTCAACGCCCATCACCGAACGCACCACATCGACCAGGCCATCGCACTCGTCCGAAGTGACGCCGCAGGCCTCGAGGTCGCTCTGATACGCATAACTATATGCCACGCGACCGTGCGCCACTGTCTTGATGCGGCCCATAACGATGGACTTAAGATGCAAGAACTCTACGCGCATGCTCTGGTAAACCTCGAGCGCAACGCGCGCGGGATCGGCACCGTGCGCGACCAGGCGCGAGGCGGCATGGAACGCAGTGGCATCGGCGTTTTGATACTGAAAACGACCGGTATCGGTCACCAGGCCGCACAGCAGGCAGGTCGCGACACCATCGCGAGCCACAATGCCGCAATTGTCCAAAAAGCGGTCGATGATCATGGCACAGGCCGCGGCATCGACGCACCTCAGGCTCAGCTCGGCAAATTCCTCGCGCGCCGGGTGGTGATCGAAGCACACCACATGCTTGGAGCGACGAAGCACCTCGGCGGAATTATTGAGACGCTCGACGACCGGCACGTCCACCGAGATGAACAGGTCCGGATTGCCGGTATACGCAGATGCCGGCACCAGACGGTCGGCGCCCTCCATAAAGCGGTAGATGCGCGGAACCGGGTCATCGTCTGCCAGCAGCAGCGCAATGCCCTTGTTGGGGAAAAACTTCATGAGCGAAAGGCCCAGACCCAATACGGAGCCCAAGGCATCGCCATCGGGAGAAGTATGTCCCGAAATCGCAATGGAGGACGCACCCTCGATGAGCTCGAGGATGCGTCGCTGAATATCTGCAGACTCGCACGATGCAAGGTCGGCGGAATTACTCATCTAAAGCTGCCTCCTGGGCGGCATCCGCAATTGGATAGCCGTCCTCGTCCTTTTCGATCGCAAGCGTGGCGGGAACGTTTTCCAGCGCACGCGTGATGCGCTCGGCCTCATCGGTCGAGCGATCGATGCGAAAATCGAGCTCGGGCGTGACGCGCCAATCGAGCGAGCGGGCCAACAGGCTACGGATGCGGCCCTTGGCGCTGGCGAGCGCCTCCATGACCTCGTCGTAGCGGCTCGCATCGCACGACACGTACACGCGCGCGAACGAACGGTCCACCGCGACCTCGACCGCGGTCAGGGTGACCAGGTCGAGTCGCGGATCGGAAACCTCAAAGAGCAGGATATAACCGAGCTTCTCGCGAAGCTGCTCGCCCAAACGGCGGGTTGCCTGCGTTTGCTTCATAGCGCTACCCCCTACTCGGTACGGGCAACCTGGTCGATGCGGTAGCCCTCAATGGTGTCGCCAGGCTTGATGTCCTGGAAGTTCTCCAGGCCAATACCGCCCTCGGAGCCGCTCTTGAGGCTCTTGGCCTCGTCCTTGTAGTGGCGCATCGAGGCGATTTTACCGTTGAAGACCACGATGCCGTCGCGCACCAGGCGCACGGAATCGGTCGCGGCGATCTCGCCCTCTTCGACGCGGACACCGGCGGCGATACCGACCTTGGGCACCTTGAAGGTGTCCAGAACGGTCGCGGTACCCGTGGAAACCTCGACCTCGGTTGGCTTGAGCATGCCGATACGGGCTGCGTCGAGGTCCTCGAGGCACTTGTAGATGACGTCGTAGCAACGGATCTCGACGCCCTCGCGCTCGGCGGCGGAGCGGGCCTTGCCGTCGGGACGGACGCCAAAGCCGATGATGATGGCGTTGGAGGCGTCGGCCAGGACAACGTCGGTCTCGTTGATGGCGCCAACGGCGGAGTGGATCGTGTTGATGCGCACCTCGGACTGGTCCATCTTGTCGAGGGAGTCCTGAAGGGCCTCGATAGAACCCTGGACGTCGGCCTTGATGATCAGGTTGAGCTCCTTGACCTCGGCGTCGGCAATGGTCTCGAAGAGGTTCTCGAGCGTGACGTGCTTGACGCGGCTCTGCTCCTCGATACGGGCCTTGAGTGAACGCTCATCGGCCAGGGCGCGAGCCTCGCGCTCGTCCTCGAACACGCGGAACTCATCGCCGGCGTTGGGGACGGACTGCAGGCCCAGAATCTCGACGGCGTCGGAGGGACCGGCCTCGGTGACGGCGTTGCCCTTGGGGTCGAGCATGGCGCGGACGCGGCCGTAGGTAAGGCCGGCGACCAGCGTATCGCCCACGTGCAGGGTACCGCGGGTCACGAGCACCGTGGCAACCGAACCGCGGCCCTTGTCGAGCTTAGCCTCGAGGACGTTGCCCGAAGCGAACGTATCGGTTCTGGATGTGACACGGGCAGAGACTGCAGA
>URVD01000111.1 GCA_900551195.1 uncultured Collinsella sp. | reverse complement strand
GATAACTAACTAGCCGTGGAAGCGGGCTATAGGCGCAAGTGGCTGCTCGCGAAAGACACGCTCGACGGCGGCACGGTATTCGTCGACCTTTTTAGTCTTGCGTACGAGCTTGTGAACGGTAGCGGGGTCGGCGAAGGCGCATTTGGCGTAGAACCACCACTCCTTCATGCGAAAGACCGCGTTGCCCCCAATCTCGTCCGCATAGGCCGCAAACAGCATGTCATGGAAGCGTTGCAGCTCAGCGGCGGTAGCGGCAGGGTCGCCCTTAACCATGCGAGCCAGCGCGGGGTTCGCGAGCAAGCCGCGTCCCAGCATTACATGGTGCGTGCCGGGATAGGCCTCCACCAGCGCATCCATGTCCTCAAGATCAAAGATGTCGCCGTTATAGACCACGGGGAACGGCGCCCGTTCCAGCGTCTCGCCGTAAAACTCTTTGCGCGGTGAGCCCGTATAACGGTCCTTTTGCACGCGCGGATGCACGATCAACTCCGCCAGCGGCATTCGGCAATAGAGGTCGAGCACGCGCTCGTACTCGTCATCGCATTCGAGCCCCAGTCTGGTCTTGACCGACACCGGCAAGGGCGAGCGTTCGCACACGTCGCTCAAGAACACCTCGAGCTCATCCAAATTGCGCAGAAAGCCTGAACCCTTGCCCTTCGCGACCACCGTACCCGAAGGGCAGCCAAGGTTGAGGTTGACCTCGCGGTAACCCATATCGGCAAGCACCTGCGCCGCCCACACAAACTCGTCCGCATTCTTGGACATCAGCTGGGGCACCACGTTAAGTCCCTGGTTGTTGGCAGGATCGACCTCTTTAAACGCCTTGCCGCCAAAGCGATTGCCCACCCGCGGCGGCGGCAAAAACGGCGTGTAATAACAATCGAGCGCGCCGAAGCACTCCGCATGCACGCGACGGAACACATGCCCGGTAATCCCCTCCATAGGAGCCAGCGATAAATACATCAACATCCATTCTCAAATCAATGTGACAAAGGGACTGTCCCTTTGTCACATAATACGCCCACCGAGGGCGGGGGTTCTCTATACTGAGTCACATATGACGGTATCGCGCCAAAGGAGAACGCCGTGACCACGTCGCAGATATCCCTGCTCGCGCTCATCTTGGTTGGGGGCATCGGCATCCTGCTTATCGGAGTGAGCGCGCTCATGAAAGCCGCCGCTCGCAAGAAAGCCAAGGCCTGTACCGCCGTGACCATGGGAACGGTCATCGACCATCGCTTTATGGGCGAAGGCAGGATGTATCCCGTTTTGGAATACGCCGTCGACGGCACGCAATACCGCGCGAAAAAACAATTCCGTGGCATAAAGACCAAAAGCTTGTCGGGACTCCCCATCCGCACGCAAGCCACCGCCTACGAAGACGCCAAGGGCTGGCTGCACGTGCAGACAGGCCCCATCGCCCGCCTAGGCACCCTCGCGGAGCAGCTTTGGCCCCTCGGTAGCCAAATGACCGTGTACTACAACCCCAGCAACCCAGACAAAAGCTATGTCGAACGCCCCATCGTGGGCAACTTTGCCACACTGATGTTTAACATCGCAGGCTTCTTGCTCATCGCGATGAGCATCTTGCTCTATGTTCTTATCCAGCGCTAGCTCAAACTGATGCGCCCCGCGCCCCATGCGCCGCAACGACCGTTACGACACCAAGGATCAGCCATGGCAACACTTTCCGAACAAGAACGCAAGCGTATCCAGCGATACTGCATCTATCCCAAGATTGCCGGCGCAGCGCTTGCCATGGCGTTTGTGCTGCCTTTTTTGATTATTCCCTTCGAAATGATTGACGATATCGTCTTCCATCATGAAAGCTTCCAGGAGACGGGCATGATGACCGCCTTGGCGCTCACCGCCGTCGAGCTCGCCATCTTCTGCTACTGCGCGCTCGCGCTTTGGCATGCGCGGCAAGCAGTGGAAAGAAATGCAGCACCGACTCGTCGTCGAGCAGGCTGAGAAAGACCGCTCGGCACAAATCGCAGGTGTTATCGGTACGCAGGCCGCCGCGCGCCTGCTCAAGAACAGCGACAACGAGACCGCACGCAACCTGGGCGGCGCGGCAGAAGTCGCCGCTGCCGTAGGCGCCGTCGCCACCGCGGCAGACGTGCTCGCCGAAAGCTTTGCCAACGCAAAGGCCATGGCAGAGGCCTGTGGCGTGCCTATCCCCCGTGCAAAAAAGTGGATCGTCGCGCTTGTGGCGCTGCCCCTCGCGATCGTGTGCGGTGCCTATATCCCGCAGCTGGCGCAGGGAAACATCGAGATGCAACAGAACGCAGCGGCCGCGGCCGAGCAGATCGCCATCGCTCGCAAGGCATTAGAGCCCGCATGCGAGCACGTGTCCGCCGATGATCCCTACGAGCGATATCAAGATTACGGCTATCATGTCCGCGGCTATCTGCACGAAGGCGACTCCGACGCCCAGAAGACCTATACGTATCTGGACTTTGACAACAAGGGGACGCTCAAGGAAGTGAGCTACGCGGCAGAGGTCGACCCCAGCGCGAGCCTCGAGGATAACCTTGCCCGCATCGAACGCGAGCTTGACGAGCTTTCCTCTGCCGTTCAAACCGTTGACGTCAAGACGGTGAGCCCCGAGCTCTTGGCACCGCAGAAACTCCCCGAAGAGTTTAGGCAGGCATTTTTGAACGGCTCACTCTACGAGAGAATCTCTATCAGGACGAGTGACGACCTCATCAAAACGTATTACTCGTTTGATACGGATCCCGAGGACGAGTTTGACGAGTACACCCATCCAAGCATCCGTATCACGTTGGTGGGCAAAACGAGCTAGGCGCAAATGTGAAAAAGGGACTGTCCCTTTGTCACATTATTCGGAGCGTAGGGCTTCCACAGGGTCTTTCTTGGATGCGCTGCGGGCCGGCAGCAGGCCGGCAACGACCGTCAGCAGCACCGAAACTGCAATAAGCACCAGCGCATCCTGCACGGGCAGGCTCATCAGATTGGGTACCTGCTTGGCCGCAAGCGCCCAGGCATTAACCGGAAGGCTCACAGCCACCACGACGACAATGGCAAAGACGCCGGCAATGAGACCTTCGATAAAGGTCTCGGCATTAAATACGTTGGCCACGTTGCGCTTTGACGCGCCAATCGCGCGCAGGATGCCAATCTCCTTTTTGCGCTCCAGCACGCTGATGTAGGTGATGATGCCGATCATGATGGAGCTCACCACCAAACTGATACTCACGAATGCGATGAGCACCAAGCTGATGGTGTTCACGATGTCGGTCACCGAACCCATGATGATACCCATGTAGTCGGTGTACGAGATCGCCTGTTCATCATGGCCGGCGGCTTTGACCTGCTTGTTGTACGCATCGATGTGATCGAGCACGCGCTCCTTGGCCTCAAAGTCGCGCGGGAAAATCTTGACCGAGATGGGGTCCGCCTCGTCCGCATAGCCCAACGTGGCCAGATTGTTTTCGTAGGTGAGCTTTGACGCCTTGGCATAGCTCATCATGAGCGAACTCAGGTCCTCAGCGTCCATGCTAAAGTGGATAGCGCGAGCAAAGGCGTTTGCATCCACGCGCATGGCGCTCGCCAAGTTGGCAAAACTCGAAGACATCTGCGTCGCCATTTGGTCCATGAGCCCTGCCGCACCCGCCTTGAGCTGGGTTGATACCGTCGTCGCAATCTGCTCGCTGACCGCCTTCATCACCTGATCCATAGACTGCTGCAAATACGGAGCCAGCTGCTTTTGCACATAGTCGCCCATCACCTGCTGCAGACGCTCGGCCAGGGCATCGCCGCCGAGTGCCCTGAGCTGAGCCAGGTATTGCTGGGCCGCGGCATCATTCTCAAGATACGCCGAGAATGCGGCAGCAAGCTTTGACGCATCCTTAAGATCTTCGGGCGACAGCGCCTTAAACTGATCGGACTGCATAAAGCCCTCAAACAGCTGATTGGCAAGCGTTCCCACCTGCTGCATTTGCTCGGGCGTGAGCTCCAGACCGTCAAAGATGCCCGAGAAATCCGGGGCCGGCGCCTTGGCCATGATGTCACCGAAGTCGATGTCTCGCCCAACACCCGAAAGGTCAATATCCAGCCCGGACAAATCAAGGCTAGAAAGGTCCATGCCGCCGGCCGCACCCGAGAGCGCAGACGAATCGAGAGAGAACGCGCTCTTCAGTGCCGCCTCGTCTACGCTGAACATACTGCCCAAATCCACGCCCTGCTTGGCTTCGCCCTGCAGCTCGTCGAAGGTTTTGCCCGTAAAGACATCCGTCTCGGGGTAGGCAAGCTGCTCCTGCACAATCTGCGAATCGGCAGCACGCTCCATAAGCTGGCGAGTCAGCGCATGCGTATAGGCAATGCCCGGGGACAATGCGCTCGCGTTTGCCGCCTCGTTGGGTCGCACCACGCCCACAATGCGCACGTCAATACCGTCGGCAACCTTGGCCGCCATAAAGTCGGCATCGCCAGACATGTCAGTCCACATGCCGGTCTCTTCGTTTTTGCGATAGGCATCGGCCGGCGACAACACCTTAAACGTCGTGGACAGCGCATCGTCGTAGGTAAAGTCGGTGCCGACCTTGGGCGTCTCGACCTTGCCGTCGGCCGTCATGGCACTGTTAACCAGGTCGTTGAGCTCATCGATATCCAGCGCGCCGATACTGTAGAGCGTGTAGTCGCCCACTGTTCCGCGGCTCGAAAGCACCATCACGGCCTCGTTGGCAGACGTAGGCCAATGGCCGGCAACGACATCGTACTGGCTGTCGAGCAGGCTCTGGTCGTCAATCATCTCGTTAAAGACCGAGGTCCCCATGGAATCCATGCTCACCGTTGCCGCCGAGCTCGCGCCTCCGCTCATGGCCTCGGTCATAGCGTTGGGCACCAGCCGGACAGGTTTCTCATCGCCCTTGCCCGCACGATAGACAACCGGCGTCACACCATAGCCGTACTGGATAGCATTGACCTCTTTATTGATACCGTCGCCACCGGCATCGAGCCATGCCTTAAAGCTCGTCATGTCGTTGGACTTAACGCTTGCGAACATATCCTTTACGGCCGTGACCACAGGAATCTTATCGGTCCCCTGAGCCTTGCCGTCAGTGCTGCCGTCGAACGAGCCCTCGTTCTTGGACGTATCGTCATCCGTAGCCCCATGCCCGCCCATCATGGACGACAGGTCATAATCTTGTTTGGAAATCGTCAGCGGGTAGCTCGAGAGCGTGTCCTCCTCGACCTTTTTGATGTAGTCGTTTACGCCGTTGGAGAGCGCCAGGATCGCCGCAATGCCGATAATGCCAATCGAACCTGCAAAGGCCGTCATGGCCGTGCGGCCCTTCTTGGTCATGAGGTTTCGGGCAGAAAGCCCAAGCGCCGTCACAAAGCTCATCGAGGTTTTGCGCGTGGGCTTGGCCTCGCGACGCGCGGCCTCGGCAGCATCAAAGGGATCTGAATCGTCGGTGACCTTGCCGTCCGCCAGGTTGACAATGCGCGTGGCGTACTTGTACGCCAGCTCGGGATTGTGCGTGACCATGATGACCAGACGGTCGCGCGCAACGTCCTTGAGCAAATCCATGACCTGGACGGACGTCGTTGAATCCAAGGCGCCGGTCGGCTCGTCAGCCAGCACAATCTCGGGGTCATTGATCAGGGCGCGGGCAATGGCCACGCGCTGCATCTGCCCGCCCGAAAGCTGGCTCGGGCGCTTGTCAACGTGCTCGCCCAGACCGACTGCCTCGAGCGCCTTGCGCGCACGTTGGCGGCGCTCGGCATGCCCCACGCCCGTGAGCGTAAGCGCCAACTCCACGTTTTCCAAAATGCTCTGATGCGGAATGAGGTTATAGCTCTGGAACACAAAGCCGATGCGATTATTGCGATAGGCATCCCAATCGCGGTCGTTGAAGTCCTTGGTCGAGATGCCGTCGATCAGCAGATCGCCCGAATCGAAATGATCGAGTCCACCGATGACGTTGAGCATCGTAGTTTTACCCGAACCCGAGGGACCCAGAATGGCTACGAACTCGTTATCGCGAAAAGACAGGCTTACGCTGTCGAGCGCTACCTGCGTAAACGACTGCGTAACGTACCTTTTGCAAATAACTCTGAGATCCAGCATGGACGGCAACCTCTCTCGCGCGGGCGCGCTCGCCCGCTCCCCCGCCGTTCACGTTCGGCGCGTTTG
>URVD01000110.1 GCA_900551195.1 uncultured Collinsella sp. | reverse complement strand
CGGCACGGTCGTTCCGTGGCAGGCCGATGCGGGGGAGCCCAAGAGCGCCCTGGGCATTCGCCATACGCCGTTGACGGTAGTGGATGGACTGCTCAAGCTCACGCATGTGTCGCAACTCGAGCGCCCGGAGGACCCGGACTGGTATTTCTTCAATTCGCACTGGCGCAATCAGTCGGTCCTGGAACATCTGCTGTGGGAGGACCGCGGCACGGCGCAGGAGTTCCAAGAAGCGACGCACGTGAGCATTCCTTGTCCCTTCTGCGGAGCGTCCTTTGAGGGCAAGTCAACGCAGCGTGTGTTTGAGTGCCCGTCCTGCGGCAACAAGATCGGCATTGCCGACCTGCTCAAGCCGGGGACGTTTAGCAAGCGCCTGACCTTGGGCGTTGGTGCGGAGTATGTACCTGGGCAGGGTATTCCCTGCGAAATCTCGCCGCAGCAGGCACGTGCCAACGCACTGCAGCTGGTGCACCAGTATGCGGAAGCCTTTGCCGGGCACGACGTGGAAGATGCGATCCAAAACGACATGATGCTCTTCTATTTCCCCATGGCGCTGGCGGACCTGCGCATGATGGTGAGCTTCCCGGGCAAGGGCCTGAGCAAGGAAACCCTGGTGTACTACGAGGTGCTCGACTGGGCATACCCCAGGGCAAACTACCTGGACGTTCGTCTCATGGGCATTTTGGAGCCGTGGGACTATGCCAAGGTTGGGCCGTTTGACCCTGCCATGCAGGAAGGTGACTTTCGCGTTGTCTCCGTCGATGCGTCCACCAAGGACCAGGTGGTCATTGATAAGTTGGCGCTCGACGTTGCGGGCAACGACGCCGAGGCTGTACTGGGGCTCAATAAAAAGAGCATCCGCACCTGGGCGCGCAAGGCCTGCAAGCATAAGGACGGCCTGGTGATGGTGCCGGTCTACTTTGTCGATCGTCCGGCGACAGACGGCCGCGATGGCGAGCAGGTGCGCATTGCCGTAAACGGTCAGACGGGCCGCGCGGCCGCGGTGGTGTTTAGCGACAAGCGCGAGACGCATATCGTGGCGCCGCTCAACCCGAGCCTGCATCTGTCCGGCGAGAGTACCGTGCATGCCACGCCCATCGAGGTCAAATACGTTAAGTCGCCGTTTCTGTACCAGATCGTACGCCGTGGAGGCGGCGAGCAGCAGCATCAGGTTGCAGCGGTCGCCGAGGGTTCTTACCGAGAGGAGAAGCCCAAACGCAAGGGCTTGCTCGCTGCGATCTTTGGGAAGTAGGGAAGCGCAGCGCGGGACGGCTCACAGGCGTGCGGGCGTTTCGGTCGCAACGTGCTGCTACCCTTGCGTTTCGCCATTGGTCGCTTCGTTGATGGCGCGGTACTCGGCACTCAGCTCGCGCGCCAGCTCTTCCTTGCTTGGAAGATACGGCAGGTATTTGGCGGCAAACACTTGGTCGTTGTCTTCGGGCAGCGTGTACTCGACGATCGAATCGCTTTTGTCCGCGCAGAGCACGATGCCTATGGGCGGATTGTCGCCTTCGTTCATGAGCTCGCGCGTGTAGTAGTTCACATACATTTGCATCTGGCCCAGGTCCTGATGCGTAAGGTCATCGGTCTTAAGGTCGATGAGCACGAAACAGCGCATCAGATAGTTGTAAAACACAAGGTCAATATAGAAATGGCGCCCATCAAAGGTGATGCGCTTTTGGCGCGCCTCGAAAGCGAAGCCACGGCCAAGCTCCAGCAGGAACTTCTGAAGATGCGTGATGAGCGCCTGCTCTAGATCGCTCTCGCGAAACGCAGTATCGTCCGAGAAACCTAAAAACTCCAGCACATATGGGTCGCGGATGATATCCTCGGGGCGATGAGCCGGGGTGCTCTTTTGGATTTCCTGGGTGACGACCTCCTTGTCCTTGCTGGCAAGTAGGCGCTCTCGGAACATGGTGTTGATCTGGCGCTCGAGCTGACGCGTGCTCCAACGAGAATCGGCGCATTCGTTCATGTACCATGTTCGAGTTTCGGGGTCAGGAATGCGTATTAACCTGCGGTAATGTGTCCAGCTCAATTCGGGACGCAGTGAGTCCCGAATTGGAAATGCAAGATGGAACTGACGCATTTTACGCAGCTCTCTTGCTTCAAAACCTTTACCAAAATCTTTGGTAAGTTTGATTGCGAGGGCCTTGAGCAGTGCCTCTCCATACTTGGCGCGCTCCTCTCCGCCCTGCTCATCAACAATGCTCTTGCCGATCTCCCAATACGCCTCAACCATCGCAAAGTTAACGGCGGTATAAGCCTTGTCGCGAGCGGCGTTGAGAATCGAGGAAACCTGCTTGTAAAAAACTTCTGGCACGATTGTCGATTCCCCGCGGTTTACCAGTTCACCCATCAATATCGCCCGACTTTCCTCTTGAGGAATGCATCTTTATTACATTTAGTTTAAAGCCTCGCGCGGACACGAATTGCTGTGCTGTCTGGCACCTTCGCATGGGAGCCTTGCGGTGACTAAAATGTGGCCATAGAGGCAGTTTTAGCGAACCCCGCGGGAGTGACACGCATGGATAACAACACTTTGCTACTCCTTCATGACAAAAATAGGGGCGCAGAACGGTGTCCTGCGCCCCTCATTAAATCAATGTGTCCAAAAGGGCCGGCTGGCCTAATCGTCAACGTCTCCGTTGTCTTCGCGGTCATTTGCAAGCATTGCTGCGCCGGCGACCGTCGTCGCTACGGCGGCGGCAGCGAGCCCGGCGGCAACGCCAGAACCGTCGCCCGTGTTGGCGAGCTTTCCGCCCGAGCTCTTGCCCTGGTCTCTCTTGTTGCCCTTGCCGTTCTTGTCGGCGCTACCTGCGTTGGAGCCCGTGCCGCTGCCGTTGCCGCCCGCACTGCCCGAGGCCTCTACGGTAAAGCTTGCGGCTCCGTCGCTGGCGAGCGTGTAGTTCTGCGCCGCGTCGCCCAAGAGACCGTTCACGCGCACCCAGTACGTTCCTGCGGCAAATGTTTCGCCCTCGGCCATTGCCGTGCCCGGAGCGCCGTTCGCGTCGTGCACAAACTCGAGCTGGGCTGTGCAGGCATCGGTTTCGAGCTTGCCCTCGAGTGATGCCGCAATCTTGGCGCGCACGTCTTCGCCGGCCTTAAGGCCTTCGAGTCCCTCAAAATGGGGCGTCACCGCGCGTCGATCGATATCGATAGGCACAAAGCCCTGCAGTCCTGTAACGGTCTCGTTGCCCAGGGCATCGACATCCACGTATTCGATGGCAAAAGCGCTTCCCGAAGCCTCCACGTTGAGCGCGTTGCTGCTGTCGACAAGGCGGAAATGACCCTCGCCAACGGTCTTGCCATCCTGGAGCGAGGCATCGCTCAGCGAGTCGCCGTATGTCATGCGCATGCGGGTCGGGAGGCAGCGCGAAGCCGACTGCGTGTGCTTCGTATCGTAATTGTAATTGCGCTGGTAGATGCTCCGGGCCAGCGCCGCATCAACAAAGTCGGATGCGATGATGCCAATGTGCTTGAGGTAATCTGACTTTGTATCCTCGGTGCCGCTGGGATTGATGTACGGGCTCTTGTACAGATGCTCGTTGACTACTCGTGCCGAGGTAAAAGGATTGCCTCCGTGCGACAAGCCCGTGCAGCTGGTGTAGTTGATAGACCAGCAACGCTCCTGGACTTGCACCTTGGCCCTGTCATCGTCCACGACGTCCACCTTGTTGCGCGTGCGCCCGGTCGTTTCCTTCAGCGCATTATCGACCCAGCTGAGCTTGTCGGTTCCCGTGAGTTTGTACTTGTCCTGGGCGTATACCTTGGTGCAATAGGGCTCTTTGTCGCCTGTTTCCCCCGCGGCTTCAAAGCCCCGCGCGTCTTGGACGAGACACATAGTGGTGCTGTCGGAGTGAGCCTTGATCTTGTCATCCCATTCGGCAAGGTCGAGGCCCCACGTATGGCCGCTTACACTGTTGCCGGCGAGCCTAAATCGACGCAGCAGAACGATCTTTCCGCGAACCTCGCCCAGCGTGGGGACATGGCTCGACGTGTAGAACAGATCGGGATTATCGTCCATAACCTTGGCGAAAGCCGTCGTTATGCTTTCGTCGGTAGCCTCATCGTTGCCGCGCGATGCGAGCATGATGAGCGCTTCTGACGGGTTTTCGTTCAAAAACGTTTTGAAGTACCCGATGACATCGGAGAGATGCAGATAGTTCCCGTCTTTTTTGAGTAGGTAGAAAATCCCGTGGTCGATACCGGGGTCGTCGCCCTTTCCGAGTCGGATATCAAAATAGCGGATTCCCTCGAGCAACTGCGTGGGAATGTAATCCTGCTGGCATTTTACTTGCGAGGATTGGGGCTCAGTGTCGTTGTCCACGCTGCAGGTGCCCGAATCGTGCGTACCCGGGATGCTCAGCTCGTCGAGGAACTTGTTGTCGTCGACGTATTTCATCCAACATGGCCCATCGACGTAGCTGCTGTACGTGATCCAGTCGAGGCTGCTAACCGTGGCATCGTTCTTTTTCATGTCGTAACCGATAAGTTCGAGCTCCCACGGAATGCTCTTACTCTTATGGCAGATCTTATTGTTGTCCTGGTCTTTGCCGTTCGATTCTATTGCCAAGTACTTAATGTCTTTTTTCTCGGTTTCTTTCTCGACCGTGCGGTCTCGGATGATATAGGTTCCGTTTGATTGGCGCTCGAACGCAAAAGCGCGGCTGGGCTTGTTGTCATACTCGCCGCCCCATACGTGGATGACCTTTCCATCTTTGTCCGAGTCGTCGTCGACCGACCAAATGCTGTAGCCCGTCTTTTTATGCTCTTCGAAATTGAGCAAGGTGCGGATAGCATACCAGTTTGTATCGTCATTCTTGGTCGTTACGTTCTCAAGGATGAGCTTGTTGGACGTACCGTCATTAAACAGGTGGCAGACGTTGCCGCGAACGTTGCCGTCTTGGTTGACGCTTGCAGTACGAAAATAGTCCGCGGGGCGAAGGCGAATGACGAAATTACCGAGGTGCTCCGCCGGTTTGGGCGTGTCGTCTGCAAATGCCGCTCGCAGGGGAATGCCCGGTGCCGCGGTTTCTGGCAGGCTTGCAAGTGGCGACAGCGCCGCAAGACCTAAGCCCAGCGTAAATGCTCGGCGGCTGATGGCATGGTGTTCGGTCATAACTCCTCCATTCGCAGCGTGCGGTTATGCGATAGTTTTGGTCACTATACTGCCCAGATGTTTAAAGATGCTGGTTTAATTGTCTGCGCGGCGCAATAAATCGGTGGGCGGACGTGTTGGGGTGTTTGTCGTTTTCGTACTGTTGCCACATTTGGGGCGGTTCCGGCGTCCGGCATCCTCGCGTTCGTCGGCTACAGGCATAAGAAAGGGAGGGTCGGTTTACCGGCCCTCCCTGGGTACGAAGCGCTGGGGTACCGTCGCTTGTTTGCACTGCGACCGTGTTTCCCGTTGCGCTCGCCAGTCGCTTAGCGCTTGATCTCGATATCGTCGAGCTTGACGTCCATGGCCTCGGTCTTGGCCTCGGCGATGTCGTCGGCAAATTCCAGAGACTTCATCATGGTCTTGACGGCGTCCTTGTGCTCCTCGACATTGTCGATGCTCACGTAGACGCTGCCGCCGCCTGCTTCGGTGAAGTACTCAGTCGTCACGCCGCCCGAGTGTGTATAGGAAGCGTTGCGCCAAGTCTTGCCGTTGTACTTGACGGGGTCATTCTCGGTCCACTCAAAGTTGGCCTTCCATTTGGCCTCGTAGTCGAACAGCTCGTCGGCGTTCTTGTCGGAGTCGAAGACAGGGATGAAGCGATCGCTGGCGTGCTCGCTCTCGGTGAACTTAAACTGGGCCCTATCGGCGGTGTCGTCTGCGACGTCCGTGATTTCGACGCCCTCGGGCACCTCGACCTTAAACCAAATGAAGTCGGTCCTCATATCCACGGCTGGCTTTTCTGCTCCGCCGCCACCGCCACTGCCGGCAGCGCCACCGCTTCCACCGCAACCCACCAGGGCAACTGCGGCAAAAAGACTCATGCAGAGGGTGAGAATCGCAAAGGCCTTCTTTTTCATGGTCGTGTCCTCCTCGATCTGTAACCGCCCATGGATTACCTGCCTTTACTGTACGCGTGGGCGGCTCGCTAGGGTGGGCCATGTGTCCCATTCTGAGGGCCGGATTTGCGCCGTTAAGTGGCAATATGCTCGGACGCAAAAGAGGGGAGGGCCGATGCTGTCGGCCCTCCCCCGGG
>URVD01000109.1 GCA_900551195.1 uncultured Collinsella sp. | reverse complement strand
TGGGGACAGTCCCTAAGTGCCGGCAGATTGGGACACTTCTTTGCAAGATGGCGCTGAAGATTGTCCTCGACGACTAGTCGTTTAATGCATCAGTTTCTGTCGAGTCGGTGCGGTTTGCTGGTTGCCCGTATAATGGTCTGCGTATGAACCGCAACCAAGGAGTTCCAGTTTATGGACCAGAGCCTTTTTAAATTCGACCTGATCGCCGAGGACCCGACGACGCATGCGCGTGCCGGCGTGCTGCACACCCCGCACGGCGACATCGAGACGCCGATCTTTATGCCCGTGGGCACCAAGGCAAACGTCAAGGGCATTCCTACCGAGACCGTCAAACAGCTCGGCGCCCAGATCGTGCTTGCCAATACCTATCACCTGTCCATGCGTCCCGGCGAGGACACTATCGCCGAGCTGGGCGGCCTGCACAAGTTTATGAACTGGCACGGTCCTATCCTCACCGACTCGGGCGGTTTCCAGGTGTTCAGCCACAACGACGCGGTCAAGCTCACCGATGAGGGCGTGCGCTTTATCGTCAACGATTACGACGGCCGCCACGTGTTCTGGACGCCCGAGGACAATATGGAAATCGCCATGAAACTCGGCTCCGACATCTGCATGCAGCTGGACCAGTGCCCGGGCTATCCCGCCACGCGCGCCTACGTTGAGCGCGCCGTTGAGCTGTCGAGTATGTGGGCCGAGCGCTGCTATAAGGCGCATACCCGCGACGACCAGGCGCTCTTTGGCATTGTTCAGGGCGGCATGCACCTAGATCTGCGCCTGCGCTCGCTGCGCCATTTGGAGGAGTGCGGCGACTTCCCCGGTTACGGCATCGGCGGCTACTCGGTGGGCGAGGACCACGAGACCATGTTCGAGACCCTGGCGCCGCTCGTGAGCGAGTACATGCCCAAGCATAAGCCGCGCTACCTGATGGGTGTCGGCAACCCGACCACGCTCGTGCGCGGCGTTGGCGTGGGCATCGACATGTTCGACTGCGTGCTGCCGACGCGCACCGGCCGCATGGGCACAGCGTTCTCGAGCGAGGGTCGCCTCAACTTCCGCAACGCGCGTTTTGCGCACGACGACGGCCCCATCGATCCCACCTGCACCTGCCCGGTGTGCACGGGCGGCTACAGCCGCGCGCTCATTCGCCACATGGTCACGCAGAAGGAGATGCTCGGCGGCATTCTGCTTTCGATGCACAACATCTACTACCTGCTCAACCTTATGCAGCGTGCCCGCCAGGCCATTATCGAGGGCCGTTACGGTGCATTCGTGAGCGACTGGATGAACAGTCCTGCTGCGGTGGATTACTAAGGGCGACAGGCACGCTTGCAGAGCGTGGGCAACGGCAAAGGTTGAGCGGCAGCTGCTCGTCACATTCGCTGACGCCGGCTGCGCGACCGCTGACCGATGCCTTGCAAGCGCTTGATGCAACGTGGGTACCATACCGAATAGTTGATGTTCGGGCGGGTGTTTGGCGCATGGCGTCGACCCCGCCCGCTTTTCTTTTTCTCGATAGGAGTACCCATGATTAAGAATGAGAACGTCGAGGGCGAGCCTGTCTACGACGAGACGTACCGCCGCGGCCCCGTGGTCATGCGCGGCCCCATGATTCCTAAGGACAACACCTACGCCAACCTGCTGGCGCCCGAGGACTCGACCGACTGGCTGCATGCCGACCCGTGGCGCGTGCTGCGCATTCAGGCCGAGTTTGTCGATGGCTTCGGCGCGCTTGCCGAGCTTGGTCCTGCGGTGACCATCTTCGGTAGCGCCCGCACGCCCAAGACCGATCCGCTCTACAAGGCGGCGCGTACCGTCGGGCGCAAGATCGCGCAACGTGGCGTGGCGGTCATCACCGGTGGCGGCCCCGGCATCATGGAAGCGGCCAACAGGGGAGCGGCGAGTGTCAACGGCAAGTCAGTTGGCCTGGGCATTGAATTGCCGCACGAGCAGGGGCTCAATAAATACGTGAACCTCGGCATGGACTTCCGTTACTTCTTTGTGCGCAAGACCATGTTCGTCAAATACAGCTCGGGTGCCATCGTGTTTCCCGGAGGTTTTGGTACGCTCGACGAAATGTTTGAGGTGCTCACGCTGGTGCAGACACACAAGGTCAAGCGCATGCCGCTCGTGCTGGTGGGCACCGAGTACTGGCAGGGCCTATTCGACTGGCTCAACGGCCCGGTGATGAGCACCGGTATGATTAGCCCGCTCGATCCGGATCTGGTACACATTACCGACGACCTCAACGAGGCCGTTGACATTGCGCTCAGCGGGCTGATGTAGATCAATCGTGCCCACGCGACATGAATACGCATGGCAATCTGATGTTATCTAACATCAGATTGCCATTTATATTGGGTATACTGGTGTAAAAGACGAGGGCGAGGAGGTCGCAAATGTCTACAGCAACAGTTAAGCCTACGACGGTTCGAATCGAAGAGGGGCTCAAGGAGCAGGCGACTGAGTTCTTGGATTCGGTCGGCCTCAGCCTCAATTCCTATCTCAATCTTGCCGTTCGGCAGCTGGTAAATCAGCGAAAGATTCCTTTTGAGATTGTAGGAAGGGCGGAGGTGCCCAACGAGGTGACGAGGCGCGCCATGGTGATCGCCGAGGCTCATGAGCTGGGGATTTTGCCGGACGATAGCCTGTCATTCAATAACGCTGATGAGCTTATGTCATTCCTCGATGAGGAATAGCGATGTTCGAGATTAAAGTCGAGGCTCAATTTAAGGTGGACTACAAACGAACGATGCGCATGCATCCGCAGCTAAAAAGTGAGTTTAAAGCGGCGGTTGCAGAGCTTGTGGCTCATGGGTCACTTCCGGCGGAGTATGGCGCCCACGAGCTCTCAAACCCGGGCGGAAACTACAACGGCCACATCGATTTCCACCTATCCGATGGCTTGGTCGATGTGGTCGTTCTTTATCTTCCCCATAAGACTAACCCAGTGATTAGGCTGGTGAGAATGGGCACTCATCAGGAACTGTTTCAGGGTCCGCTGGGCTGATCGCCGATTTCTAAGTTGCGGTGGAATAGGGATTGATTTGCGGCTGATAAGCCAAAAACAGTCCCTATTCCACCGCAAGTGGTAAAGGTGCCCCTAGTGGATGGGTTGGTAGCGGGGGCAATAGCTGATGGCTATGGCGTCCACGCCTACGTGGGTGGCGATGGTGCAGCCGATGGGGCCGGTGCCGGCGTCTACGTAGTCCCGGCCTGCGAGCGCCTGGTTAACAAGTTCCTGCTCCTCGGCGGCGCCGGTTGTGAGCACGCGCACGCTGGAGCCTGGATGCTCGGTCAAAAATGCGAGGCAATCGGCCATGGTGTTGGCGACGATGCGCTTGGCGCCGCGGCCCTTTTTGACGGCCTTGATCTCGCCCGATTTCCACTCCGGCGAAACGGCCAGGCGAATGTTGAGCATCTGCGTCAGCTGGCCGGCGAGCTTGGGCGCGCGGCCGTTCTTAACGAGGTTCTCGAGCGTGCGGGGAATTAGCAGCAGGTGGGCATCGGGCAGGGTCGCTCGGATCTGCGCCTCGGTCTCGTCCAAGCTGCGGCCGTCCTTGCGCATGGCAAGCGCGTACTCCACCAGCAGACCCTCGGCGCCCGAGCCGGTGCGCGAATCGATGCAGCGCACGTCGAGCTCGTGGGTGTCGGCCACCTGGCAAGCGTTGGCATAGCAGGCGGACCACTCGCTGCACAGCGAGATAAAGATCGCGCTATCGTGGCCGTCGGCGAGCACACGGTCAAAGAGTGCCTTGAACTCGCCGGCGCTCGGCTGCGACGTGTGCGGCAGCTGCTCGGAGCCAGCCATGCGCTCGACGTACTCCTGAGCGGTAATCTGCACCTGGTCGAGTAGGTCCTCGCCTTCGATAATCACATGCAGCGGAATCACGTAAATACCGAGCTCTTGGGCGCGGGCGGGAGAGATGTCCGACGTGGAGTCGGTTATGATGGCAAAAGACATAGTTGCACCTTTCGTTGGGGCGCTCATGCGCCGCCTTCTGAGAGCAAATTGCGACAAGTATAGTGGAGTTGCTCTACATTGCTAGGTTCAATTGTTGAATAGTCAACAGTTTGAAGCGGTGGTGTGGAAATCATCAACTGAGGAAGAAGGGTGCCGATGGCGGCATTGCAACTTTGCGAGCGGCCGGTTGTGCTGTTCGATTTTGACGGCACGGTGGCCGATACGGGTCGGGCAGTGATGACCTCGACGCGCAAGACGCTGGCTGCGCGCGGGTTTTCGGAGACGCAGATGGGTGACCTGCGCCGCATGATCGGGCCGCCCCTGTGGAAGAGCTTTCACGACTTTTACGGCTTTTCCCGCGAGGAGTCGCTTGTGGTGGCCGATGAGTACCGCGCCTTTTTTGATGAACTGGGACCGGAGGAGTATCCCGTGTTCAATGGGGTCCCCGAGCTGCTGGATGGGTTGGTCGCCCAAGGCAAACGTATGGCCGTGGCGACGTCGCGCATGGAGGCCAAGTGCATCGACATGGTGCATGAGCTCGGGCTCTCTCAGTTTGAGGCGGTGATTGGCATGAATCCGCCGCAGGGACGCGAGACCAAGGCCGATTCGGTCCGCGATGCCCTGGCGGCGCTCGGCGCGACGGCCGACGATGCCGTGATGATCGGCGATCGCTTTAACGATGTGGAGGGCGCGCACGCAATGGGCGTGCCGTGCATCGGCATCTATTCGGGCGCGGCGGCGCCGGGTGAGCATGAGGCGGCGGGTGCCGATGCAGTGGTGCACTCGGTGGCCGAGCTTGCTAAACTTTTCTCTATCTAGGAACTAAATGTGAGGGGCGGGTACGCTTGCCGCTCATTGGTAAGGAGGCAGTCTATGAATCAGGTGGAGCAGAGCGTCGCTGAGTATGTCGACGAGGTCTGGGAAGATGTCGTCGCCGATATCGAGCAGCTGGTGAGCTATCCGTCCGTGGCCGTTGCTGCCGATGCGGAGCCCGGCGCGCCGTTTGGCCGCCCGGTCCGTGACGCGCTCGACTGTGCGCTCGGCATCGCGCAGAAGCTTGGCTATCAGACGAGCGACGACGAGGGCTATGTGGGCATTGCCGATATCCCTGGCCGCGGCGACAAGCAGCTCGCGACCATCTGCCACGTGGACGTGGTGCCCGCCGGCCCGGGCTGGAACACCGACCCGTTTGCGCTGGAGCGTCGCGAGGGCTGGCTGCTCGGCCGCGGCGTTATCGACGACAAGGGTCCGGCGGTGCTGTCACTCTACGCCGGCGCCTATCTGCTCAAGCACGGCATTACCCCGCGCTATACTTTCCGCGCGCTGCTGGGCTGCGATGAGGAAGTGGGCATGTCCGACGTTCACCATTATCTGGAGAACCACGCAGACCCCGACTTTTTGTTTACGCCCGATGCCGAGTTTCCGGTCTGCAATGCCGAGAAGGGCCAGTTTGGGGCGACGTTCGTGAGTCCCAAGATCGACGGCGGGCGCATCGTGTCGTGGAGCGGCTCCGAGGCGAGCAATGCCATTCCGTCGCAGTCCATCTGCGAGCTCGCGATTGCCGCCGATGAACTGCCGGCGCCCGTTGAGAACGCCGACCGCCTGGAGATCACGGCGCTTGATAACGGGCATGCGCAGATTTTCGCCCACGGTATTGGCGGCCACGCTTCGATGCCTGAGGGCACCATCAACGCCGTCGGCCTGATCGTGTCGTATCTGCGCGAGGCCGAAGACGCGTTTGGTGCACGCGACGAGCGCCTGCTGACGCCTGCCGAGCACGAGTTCGTCAAGTTCCTGGCCTTTGTGCATGCGGATGCCTATGGCCGCGGCCTAGGTATCGATGCGACGAGTCCGGCGTTTGGCCCGCTTACCTGCAACGCTGGCGTCATCCGCGTGGCGGATGGCCATATTGAGCAGGTCATCGACGTGCGCTTCCCCGACAGCACGAGTGCCGATACCATCCGCGAGCAGCTCGATCCGCTCGTGGGCCGTTTTGGCGTGACGTGCCGTGTGGGTCGTGCGAAGGTGCCGTTCTCGGTCTCTGCCGACGATCCGGCCGTGAAGGCGCTTATTGATACCTATAACGAGTTTACGGGCAAGCATGCTGAGCCCTTTGCCATGGGCGGCGGCACGTACGCGCGCAACTTTGCCCGCGCCGTCTCGTTTGGCCCCGAGGAGACCGGCCTGGAGCTGCCCCCATGGGGCGGCCAGATGCACGGCCCCAACGAGTGCGC
>URVD01000108.1 GCA_900551195.1 uncultured Collinsella sp. | reverse complement strand
GCCACACCCATCATGCCCGCCATGAGCAGATAGACCGATTGCGTGGCAAAACAGCTCACGATGGCACCGCCGAGCAGCGGGCCAGCGGTATAGGCGATATTGCTGTAGAACACCATGAGGCCGTTCACGCGGGTACGGCCCTCGGTGGTCGACTCCAGGTATCCCGGAAACGCATGCGTGCAGGTGTTGATAAAGCCGCCCGCAAGTCCCAAGACGCACGCGGCAAACACAAGCCCGGGGACAGACAACGGCGCCAACCCCACGCCAAGCGATAGCACTGCCGTAATCACGCACGTCACAAATGACGTCCGGCGCGGTCCAAAGCGGTCGATGACCGAGCCCGACACCATATTGCCCACCGACGTCATAAGATTGCGCGCGAGCGTAATGGCGGCAACCAAAAAGGCCGTGCCGGCCAGATCATACGTGGCCGCACCGATAAGCCCCAAAAAGTAGACCGCGTTGTTGGCGCACCACTGCAGGGACTCAATAAGAATCAGCCTGACCTCTGCCGGCGTCAGGCGCATTGCTTCGCGATCCTTCGCGAACATACGAACTCCTTCTATACAAAAAAGGGATGGAGGGCATAGGCCTGCTCCATCCCCTTTCCAGGTTGCAACGAAAATCTATGCAGCCGGGCCCTTACGCCAGCACGCCGAAGAACGCGCCGACGATGCCCACGACCATGGTGGCCACGATCAGCACCATGGGGTTGATCTTCTTGGACAGCAGCCAGTAGTACAGCCAGAAGGCGAGCATGCCGAGCATGCCGGGCATGATGCCGTCCAGGATGTCCTGGAGGGTCTGGGCGTCCTCGCCCGAGCCGATGGCCACCGGGATGCTGGCCCAGAACATGTCCTTGCACATGGCGCCCACGACCATGACGCCCACGATGCCCACGCAGGTCATGATCTTCTGCATGAGGCCGGTCCTCTGGGCCTCGTCCAGGAAGCCCACGCCCAGCTCGTAGCCCTTGACGGCGCCCCAGATGCGCAGCGCGAAGCCGGGGACATTGTAGATGAGCAGGAAGGCGATGGGGCCGAAGGGGTTGCCGGCCTGGCACAGGCTGATGCCCACCGCGGCGGCGACCACGCGCAGCGTCGACAGGAAGATGGAGTCGCCGATGCCGGACAGCGGGCCCATGAGGGCGGCCTTGACGTCGTTGACGCTCTCGGGCTCGATCTCGCCGCGGGCGACCTTCTCCTCCATGGCCATCGCGATGCCGCCGACGAACGGGGCGAACTGGACGGTGATGTTGAAGAACGCGCAGTGGCGGTGCAGGGCCTCGGCGTAGTCGTCGGGGCGGCCGGCGTAGATCTTCTTGAGCATGTTGGCGACCATCAGGCAGAAGGCGATGTTCATCTGCTTGTAGTAGGTCCAGGAGAACTCCATGCCCAGGGCGCCGACGTTGACGGCGCTCTTGACGAGGTCGGAGCGCGTGATCTTGTTCTCGGGACTAGAAGTCATCGTCCTCATCCCCTTCCGCGGAAAGCTGGGGCTGGGCTCCGCCCAGGCCGAGCAGGTCGAACTTGTCGATGCCGATGATGATGGCGATCAGGGCGACGCCCAGGACGGGCACGTTGGCGTAGGAGCACAGCAGGAAGCCCAGGAAGTAGAAGGGCACGAGCTGCTTGGTGAGCACCAGGCGGCCGAGCATGGCGAAGCCCATGGCAGGCAGGATGTTGGCTGCGACGCCAAAGCCATCGAGGACGAACGTCGGGATGAAGTCGAGCAGGCCCTGAACAGCGTCGGCACCCAGATAGAAGGAGACCGAGCACAGGATAAAGGCCAGGACGACAATCACGAGACCGATAATCCAGTGCATAGCGTAGATACCCTTGAGGTTACCCTTGCTGGCAAAGACGTCGGCACGGTCGACCAGAAGGGGCATACCGGCGTTGACGACGTTCTTAATGGCCAGGCACAGAGTGGCGATGGGCATCGCGAGCGCGATAGCGGCCTCGGTGCTCTGACCCAGCTGAATAGCGAAGGCGCAGGCGAGCACACCGCCAATACACTCATCGGGCGGCACGTAAGCGCCGATGGAGATTGAACCCATGAAGAGCAGCTCGAGGCTCGCACCGATGGCGAGGCCGGACTGCAGGTCCCCCAGCACCAGGCCCACGAGCGGGCACAGGACGATGGGGCGGAACGCATAGAGCGTACCGAGCTGATAATCGAGCTTACCGAAGGCAGCGATAAGTCCGATGAGGATCGCTTGAACAAGCATTGTTCCTCCCTTTGATCCCTCTTGGATCCGCGCGGCGATTCCCGACTTGTCAGCGCGCCCTTTTCCATGCCGACAATCGCCTAGACAGATCCAGCTTGTACCGGTGTGCTGTTAACACCTAAACCGGTGCAAATGATTTGATACCAATTATATAGTCATGAGAAAACTATTTAATACCAATCGCTCAACGGGCGTGTACTCCCGGTGAACGGTAGATGGGGGTAACGGGTAAAGCGTTTATCCGGTACGCCCACGAATAGGGGCGGCGCCGTGCGCGCCGCCCGTGGTTCCCAATTAGAGGGCGCTTAGGGCATCGACCTTGGGGTCGTCGGCCAGAGCGCGAATCTCGACCTCGACACCGCGGCCGACGAGCTCACGAATGTCCTCTTCCTCGGCAGCAGTCACAAAGATCTGGCGGGAGATCTTACGGGCATCGGGACGCTGCTCGTCCTTGGACTTGGTGTTGCCCAGGTTGATGGAGGTGATCTGCGGGCAGCCGTCGACAAGCTGCTTGGCCTCGGCGATGCTGGCGACGCAGATGATCATCTTGTACTTATCGGTAACACCGGAGTTGATGGCCTCGATGGCGTGCTCCATGTCCTTGATGACGAGCTTGACGTTGGCCGGCTTTCCCATCTTGAGCGTAGTCTTCCAGACGGGATCGTTGGCAACCTTGTCGCCAACGCAGAAGATGCAGTCGGAGCCCAAGCCCTGGACCCAAGAGACGGCCACCTGGCCATGAAGCAGACGATGGTCGACGCGAAGCAGTTGAATCATGATTGACCCCCAAAGGTCTCATGCCGGAAACCCGGCCCCATTAATAGCAGGCGGTGACTAGAACTCTTCCTCGTCATCCGCATCGGTCAGCAGGTCGTTGACAAACTTGACGCGCGTGTCGTCAGCCGCGAGGATCTCGCGGATAACCTGATCGGCGGGAGCCTCCTGGTCCGAAAAGAGCAGCTGGATCAGCAGCGGCAGATTCATGTTGGCAACCAGGTAGGTGTTGGGGCGCGTCTGGACGATCTTGGTGAACTCGTTGTTGACGCTGCCGCCAAACAGGTCGGTGCACACGATTACGTCGTCGGCGGGGTCGAAGGTCGCCAGGAGCTTGGCGGCCTCCTCGGCGACGTCGGTGCGGCCGTCGACAAACAT
Organism: uncultured Collinsella sp.; assembly: GCA_900551195.1. GTDB lineage: Bacteria > Actinomycetota > Coriobacteriia > Coriobacteriales > Coriobacteriaceae > Collinsella. The sequence goes on along the minus strand of URVD01000108.1, from coordinate 2,956 downwards.
CGACAGGTCGTGGACGTTATCGCGCGCGCCCGAGAGCAGCTCGGTGCTCTCTTTGATGCCGGTCGCAAAATGCGCGTGGCTGGCAAAGATGTATTGCCTCATTGCGGTTTCCCCCAAATGAAATTAGTAGTCGAACTGGTGGTAGTAGCGGCGGTACTTGAGGTTGTGCTTGGTGACCAGCTCGTAGTTGCGCGCGAGGCGGTCGGTGGTCAGCACGGACAGGATCCAGGGGGACACGATGACGCGGAAGTCGTCGTCCAGGCCCGGGATCGCGTACTCGGCGGTGTCGATGATGACGTAGTCCTCGTCGCCGGTCACGCCGCTGGTGAGGAAGGCGCGGACGCGCTCGTCGAGGGCGCGGCACTCGTCCTCTCCCATGAACAGGAACACCGGGACGCCGGGCTCGAGCAGCTCGAGCGTGCCGTGGAAGAAGTCGTGCGAGGTGATGTGGCGGATGCGCTTCCACTGCATCTCCTCGAGCAGGCACATGGAGTACAGGATGGTCTCGCCCCACAGCGCGCCCGAGCCGATGAACATGGTGTAGTCGGCCAGCGCGTACTTCCTGGCGAGCTCCTCGGCGCGCGGCTCGAAGCGCTTGCGGATGTCGAGCATGTCCTTCCAGACGTCCTTCGTCTGCTCGATGAACAGGTCGAACTTGGGGAAGCAGCCGCGGCGGTTGAGCAGGCGCAGGCCGAAGCAGTCGGCGAGGTAGTAGCCCTTCTCGCAGCCGCCGGCGCCGTGGTCGGAGGCCATCATGACGCAGTTCTCGGCGCCCACGGCCTGCCCGATCTTGCCCTCGGGGTTGGTCATGGCGAAGACGCGCACGCCCATCTCCCTCATCTTGCCGACGGCCTCGAGCACCTCGGGGGTGGTGCCGGACTCGGAGGCGGTCAGCACGACGGACCTGTCGGTCATGCGCTTGTGGCCCATGACGTTCCACTCGGCGGCGTGGATCAGGTAGACCTCGAGGTCGCGGTCGCCGAACTTGTTCATGAGGTACTCGAGCTGCATGAGCTCGTCCCAGGTGCCGCCGACGCCCATCAGGAACACGGCGTCGTAGCCCTCGTCGGCGACCTTGTCGGCGAGCGCGGTCATCTTCTTGCCGGCCTCGTAGACGTTCCTGCCGTCCTCGAGGTAGCCCTCCTGGTCGAAGTGCATGATCTCGATCTTCTCGGTCTCCTTCATGTGTGTCCTCCCATCACATGTGCGCAATTCTATACATCGCGCTTCTTGCTGATACCAATTATAGCCATACGATTGCTTGTTATTTAATACCAATCCAAACTCACGGAGATTTGCGGCGAACGGTCGGTTTCCTCGCCCGAGTGGTATTACAACGCCAATAGTTGTCTATTTCGAGCGCTACTGCCAACGGGTTCCCCACAACTCGCCAGCTATAAAAGCGTTGCGCCAGACCCGCCCAAGCGTTTCCGGCGCAACCGCGCAGTTTAGTTATTCGGCTTCCATCTCCGCTGTCACACGGCGATACATCTCGATAACCTGAGTCGTCGCCTTGGACGGATCCTGATAGTAGCGGCCGTCACACGTCTCGGCCGAGACATAGCCCGTATAGCCGTGGCGCATGAGTGCCTCGAGGTCGGCACGCATATCACGCTCGCCGTCGCCCCAGGCAAGATGCGTCGTGCCACCGCCCACATCGACAAAGTGGGTGTGAACGATCTTGTCGCCCAAAACCTCAAAGTAGCCGTCGATTGTGTCGCCGGCAACTTCCATGGCGCCAAAGTCGATACATGCCTTCAGGTTGGGGCGATCGACCGCCTCGAGGATGCGCGCGACATCCTGTGCGGTGTTGACCAACACGGACTCCGACGGCTGCAGGGCCTCGAGCGCGACGCGAATACCGCGCGTATCGGCGTAGTCGCACACCGAGCGCAGCATGGCAACGCTGCGGGCCCAGGCGTCCTCAGCCGGCTCGTCCAGATAGGCCCAACCACTCGTCACCAGAATCTGCGGCACGCCCAACTCAACGGCAACGTCGATCACATTCTTAAAGTACGAGAGGATGCGTTTTTGGCCCGCCTCACCGCGCACCGCGACGTTCCACGGCTTGGGGTTGTTCTGCTCGGGGCACACGCACACGATCTTGATACCGTATTGGGCGGCAAGATCGCGAATCTTATCCACCGAATCGTGCTCATGGCAATCCACATACAGGTGCATCGAGCCGGTCCACAGCTCGATATTGCGATAGCCGGCCTCACCTGCAGCCTTAAAAAACGTCTCGATGCTGTAGTAACGATGGTTGATGTTCATGAGCGAAAGCTCGGGTACGACCATAGCCCTCCCCTTTCGTACGGAGTTTTAAAAAACAGGGGGCCGCCGCAGATGCGACAAGCCCCCCAAAGATCGACGCAACCGTTAGACGCGATGGAAGCGCGATTCGAACATATTAGGCAAGCACGCCAAAGTAAGCGCCGATAATGCCCACGACCATGGTGCAGAGGATCAGGACCATCGGGTTGATCTTCTTGGAGAGCAGCCAGTAGTAGAGCCAGAAGGCGGCCATACCGAGCATACCGGGCATGATGCCGTCCAGGATGTCCTGGAGAGTCTGGGCGGAGTCGCCCTGACCGATGGCGATGGGCAACGAAGCCCAGAACATGTCCTTGCTCATGGCGCCGACGACCATAACGCCGACAATGCCGACGCAGGCCATGATCTTTTGCATCAGGCCGGTCTTCTGAGCCTCGTCGAGGAAGCCAATGCCTAGCTCATAACCCTTGATAGCGCCAAAGATACGAATCAGGAACGCCGGGATGTTGTAGACGAGCAGGAAGGCGATGGGGCCAAAGACGTTGCCGGCCTGGCACAGGCTGATGCCCACGGCAGCGGCGACGACGCGCAGGGTGGACAGGAAGAAGGAGTCACCCAGGCCGGAAAGCGGACCCATGAGGGCGGCCTTGATGTCGTTGACGCTCTCGGGCTCAACCTCGCC
>URVD01000107.1 GCA_900551195.1 uncultured Collinsella sp. | reverse complement strand
CCGGCCGCACTCGCGACCATGCGAAGGGCGCTCACCAGCAGCTCGCGGAACAGGATAATGAACACGGACCACACGGTCACCGCGCCAAAATCCAAGAACAGCAGCAGGGCCGAGAACACGAGCAGCTTATCGGCGATGGGGTCCAAGAATTTACCGAAGTCGGTGATCTCGTTGCGCGAACGCGCCAGATAACCGTCGACCTTATCGGTGCACGACAGGATCACATACAGAATGAAGGCAGCGGCGGCGAGCGGGCCGTCGAAGGTGCTCCAATCCGTACCGGCAACACTCGTGTGAGAAAGCGCCGACACGATCATGAACACCGGGATAAAGACGATGCGAACGCACGTCACGATGTTGGCGGGCGTCCAGACACTCGTCAGTTCCTTATTGCTCTCGTTAGCCACGACGCTCTCCTACTCCACAACATGACCGATAAGCTCATAGCAGAAGCTATCGGTAAACTCGACGGTCAGAATATCGCCCATGGACGCCTCGCTGGCGTCCAGATGCACCGCGCCATCGGAATCGGGCGCCTGGAACCAGGCATGGCCGATCAGCTCGGCGCCGTCCTCGGTTTCTTCGATACCGTCGACGATCACCTGGGCGCGCTCGCCCACATGTGCGGCAGTGGCGGCAAAACCGAGCGACTCGGCCAGGTCCATGGCCTCCTGGGCGCGCTCGAGCTTGACCTCTTCGTCGACCTGACCCTCCATCTTAGCGGCCAGGCTGCCCTCCTCCTGCGAGTAGGCAAAGACGCTCGTGTAGTCAAAGCCGACGGTGTCCATAAAGTCGATAAGGTCGCGGAACTCGTCGTCGGTCTCGGTCGGGAAGCCGACCATGGCCGTGGAACGGATCACGATGCCGGGGATACGCTCACGCAGATCGCGGAACAGGTCCTCGAGCTCCTGGCGCGAACCAGAACGGCGCATGGCCTTGAGAATGCGCGCGTCGCAGTGCTGCACGGGGATATCGATATAGGGCAGCACCTCGGGCGTATCGCGAATCGTCTCGATGAGTTCGTCAGTCATGCCCTCGGGCTGCAGATAGAGCACGCGGACCCAGACGTTGTGCGGGCGCACGGCCTCGGCGACGGCACGCAGCAGCTGCGCCAGATTGCGCGGCGAGCCATCGGCGACGTCCTCGTCGGCAAAGTCGGTACCCCAGATGCCCGTGTCCTGGCCGATCAGCACGATCTCGCGCACACCGCCGGCAACCAGGTCGCGCACCTCGGAGATGATGCTCTCGGCATTGCGCGAATGATAGCGGCCGCGGATGTAGGGAATCATGCAGAAGCTGCAGAAGCGGTTGCAGCCATCGGAAATCTTGACGTAGGCGACAGCACCCTCGACGGTACGTTTGACCTGCGGGATATAGGCTGCAATCTCGCGCTCGACACCCAGCACGCCATCGATGACCGCCACGATGCCGTCCTCCTCGTCGGCCTTCACAAAGGCAGCGACCTCGGGCAGCTCGTCAGGCAGGTCGTCGCCATAGCGCGACGGCACACAGCCGCACATAACGATGGGGCAAGAACGAACGCCGTCCTGAACCTCGTTGGCGAGCTCGAGCGTGGTCTCGATGCTCTCGGACGTTGCGGAGGCGAGGAACGAGCATGTATTGACGATGGCGATATCGGCATCCTGCGGGTCGAATGCCTCCTCGTAGCCCGCAGCAGTCAAAAGAGAACGCATGCGGTCGGTGTCGACCTCGTTCTTAGCGCACCCGAGGGTGATGTAGAGCACGGAGCCCAACGGTGTATCCATGTTGGAGAGCGGTCCTTTCGAATGATATTAGCGGTAGTTGGTGAACTGTAGCGGCTGGCCGTAGTCCTGGTCGCGCAGGAACTGGATTACGGTCTGCAACGCATCCTTCGAAGCAGAGGAAACACGCAGCTTGTCGGCCTCGATGGTCACCTTGACCTTGAGCTTTTGGTCCTTGATGTCCTTGTTGATCTTCTTGGCGGTCGCCTGGTCGATACCCTCGACAATATGGCCGAGCACGCGCACGGTGCCGCCCGATGCCGCCTGAGGAGCATCCCACGAGACAGCCTTGAGGTCAATGCCGCGCTTGATGAGCTTGGAACTCAGCACGTCGATAATCTGCTTAGAGACAAAGTCAGCCGGGGCGCTGATCGTAAAGAGCTTGTCGCCCTTCGAAAGCTCGATCGTGGCGCCGGAATCCTTAAGGTCATAGCGCTGGGAAATCTCGCGCGTGGTCTGCTGGAAGGCGTTGTCGACCTCTTGCATGTTGACCTCGGACACGACGTCGAAGCTGGAATCTTTAGCCATGATGTTTCCTTTCGCGTACGAGCGGCTTAGTAGCTATCGTACGAATAGTCAATAGAATCGGTGGGTGTCTGACCGTCAGTTGCGGTATCGGCGCCATCCGTGGACTGGGCATCGGTAACGTCGGTGGTATCGGCACCATCGGTGGTATCGGTACCATCAGAACTTTCACCATTCTCGGAATCAGTCGTCTCCTTCTTGGGAACGGTGATCGTCACACGCGCCACGCCCGAGGTCTTGGTATCGTAACGAACCTTTTCACCGTTCTTGGTAACGGTGACATCGGAAGGCTTGGACGTGGTGATCTCGATCGAGGACTCGGGCGAGTACTCCTGCTCAAAGGGGCCAGTCGCTTGGGCGCCATAGACCGACTTGCCGTCGACCTTGACCTCAATCCACGCGGTCTTTCCCTTGGCAACGGAGACTTTGACCTTCGTGACCTCGTTCTCTTCCTTCTTGGCCGTCGTCTTGGTAGCGTCCGAGTCAGTCGACTCATCCGTCGCCTCATCGGTGTCTTCGTCCTCGTCGACCGTTTCGGTCTTCTTAGAAGACTTCTTGGTCGTCGTCTTGGTAGCAGTGGGCGTCTCGGGCGTGGTCTCGGGCGCCGAAGATGCGCAGCCGCGCAGAAGCACCACGATGAGCACAATCAACAACAGCGCAACGGCACCGATGCCGGCGTAGACGATACGCGGATCGAGCCCGTTGTTTTGAGGAGTACGTGATCCGCCGCGTCCACGATTGGAACTGCTGCGGCCGCCTCCCTGAGGCATACGACCACGATTGCTATCGGAACGGCCGCGATAGCCACCCTGGCCCTGAAGGCTGCGCTGACCCGAGCGGGGCGCAAGTTCACCGCGGCCTTGATAGCCACGCTGGCCCGAACGCGGAGCCGAAGAGCGCTGGCCATACGGCTGTGATTGAGAGCGAAGACGCGGCGTCACCTGCGTGGTATCGGCATCCGCATAGCCACCGCGAGAGCGACCAGAAGAGACCCCACGGTAACCGCGATCGGAATAGCCGCCGTCGCCGTAGCCGGCACGAGGGTCACGAGCCACGCCGCGGGCAGCGGGAAGTGCACGGTCCTCGGGCATCGGCGTACTGCGGAACCGGTCACGCTGCGAACGAATCTCCTCGCCCGAACCCGTCTCGGTAATATAACCGGCCTGCTGAGGACGCTGTCCATAACGCGTCGAACGACCGCCCTGAACCATCAGGAAGCGCCCGTTATCGACCGAGGAACGCGAATTGACGTAGCCAGCGGCGTCCTGAAAACGACCGCCCTGCTGCGACGTCTCGCGTTCGTATGCCATCAGGTCGTCAAAGTAGGCATTGACGACCTCGCGCGGATTGAGGCCCAAAAAGCGAGCATAGCTCGAAATCATGCCCTGCGCATAGCCGCGCGGCGGCATCGAAGCAAAGTTACCGGTCTCGAAAAACTCGATGATCTGCGGCCTGATTTTGATGGTGTTGGCGACCTGCTGAATGGAAAGGCCCATTCGGCGACGCTGCTCGAGCAGCATGTCACCAAAGCGTGCAGCCATCAGAATCCTCCAAACTCACGATCTTCACGTGCCATCTCGGCGTCGACAGATTTCAGCGCGGCAAGACCCTCTTCGTCCAGCAGAACCTCACGCGGCTTGGAACCGTCAGGCGGACCAACGACACCCTTTTCTTCCAGCATGTCCATAATACGCCCGGCACGCGCATAGCCAACCTTCAGACGACGTTGCAGGCCAGATGTGGAGCCAAGCTGCGATTCCACCACAATATGGGCGGCTTCCCAAATGAGCGGATCGTCGTCTTGCGGCTCGGCGACTACGGTGCGGACAATGCCGCCGCCACCCGCCATGGACATGGAAGCGGGCGTCACGGCAGACAGGATCTCCTCGTGGTAGTCGGGCTCGCTCTGCGACTTGACGAACTCGACAATCTCGTTGATTTCATCATCCGAGACAAAGCAGCCCTGGATACGGCGGGGCTTGCCCCAGTCGACCTTGGAGAACAGCATGTCGCCCAAACCGGTGAGCTTTTCGGCGCCCATCTGGTCGATGATGACGCGCGAGTCGATGCCCGTGGCGACGTTAAAGGCGATGCGGTTGGTGATGTTGGCCTTAATGAGGCCCGTCACCACGTTGGAGCTGGGGCGCTGCGTGGCCACGATAAGATGAATGCCGGCGGCACGGCCCAGCTGTGCAATACGTACGATCGAGGCCTCAACATCCTTGCCGGCGACCATCATCAGGTCCGAGAGCTCGTCAATGATGATGACCAGGTAGGGCATCTTTTGCGGCGGATTGTCGTAATGCTCAAACTCGCCGGCGGCCTGCTTTTCGTTGTAGGTCGAGATCTTACGCACGTTGAGACGCTCGAAGACCTTCAGGCGACGCTCCATCTCGGACACGGCCCATTGCAGAGCGCTCGCGGCCTGCTTGGGCTCGGTCACCACGGGCACATAGAGATGCGGCAGTCCGTTATAGCCCGCAAGCTCGACGCGCTTGGGGTCGACCATGATCAGGCGAACGTCCTCGGGAAGAGTACGCATGAGCAGAGTCGTGATGATGGAGTTGATCATCACCGACTTTCCAGAACCGGTCGTACCGGCAATCAACAGGTGGGGCATCTTGGCAAGGTCGGCGACAACCGGCGTGCCCTCGGCGTCGCGGCCGATGGCGAGCTCGAGCGGACCGCCCTTCACATAGGGCAGCACGTCGCCCAGGTTGACGTTCTGGCGCTTGCGGTTGGGAATCTCGATGCCCACGAGCGAGGTGCCGGGGATCGGGGCAAAGATACGTACCGACTGGGCAGCGAGCGAAAGCGCGATATCGTCCTCGAGGCTCGAAATCTTGCTCACGCGCTCGCCCTCACCAGGTTGCAGCTTAAAGGTCGTCACCGTGGGGCCGGCGATCCAGCCGACCACGCGGGCACTGCGGCCAAACTCAAGCAAGGTGGATTGCAGTGACTCAGCGGTCTGCTCCAACTCCTTGTCCGAAGACGCGGCGGAAGCCGACTGCGGGTTGGCATGCAGGATTTCGAGCGGCGGAAGCTTGAGGCCGTCCTCTTCTTCGCCCTCGTTATCTGCGGCGCCACCGTCCGCTCCCCCATCGCTAGCCGCAGCCGATTCGACGGCACTCGAGGCAGGCGCATCGGCAACCTTGGGATGCTTCAAGAAGTCGGGAATCTGAGGTGCTGCCGAGACAGGATTCACGGCAAACGGCGGCTCGAACTCGTCGATCTTATCGGGGTCGTCTTCCATCGAAAGCTGGCCGGTTACCTGGTCGCGCTTTGCATGGCGACGCGGCAGCAAAGTTGTCTTTGCGGTCTCAATCGGAGCCTCGTCGTCCTCGTCATCGCCCTCGGTGAGCTCAATCTCGCTATCGGACCAAGACGGGTCGGGCTCGCTTGTATTGAGCTTAGGCGCAGCCTTGCCCTTCTTGGCATGGCGGCGCGGCAGCAGCGTCGTCTTGGCGCGCTCGGCCTCCACGGCATCGGACACGTCGACAAACGGATCCTCGTCCTCGTCGTCATCGTCCAAAACCGGGTCCACATCGTTGTCCATGACCGTGGTCACGGCAGCATCGGAGCCCTTTTGACGAAGAATGCTCAGGTGCGGACGGGCAACGCCGGGCACCGACAGGGCTTCGTCGTCACCCCACGGGCTGGCGTTGACATCGGCACGACGGCGCTCGGCAAAATCGGCCGCACGGTCGCGAGCAGAGCGCAGCACGCCACCCACCGAAAAGCCGATGATGACCAAGCCCACGACGACAAGGCCCAACAGGACTACCATCGCGATAGGCTTACCCAGGGCATTCTGCAGCGCACTCGCAATAAACGCACCGATGTAGCCACCCGAGGCGGACAAATTTTGCGGCGTGAACATAAGGTCACACGAGACACTCGTACCCGGCACCATCAGCGAAAGAATGGAGACGACGGCGATAAAGACCACGGCTCCGCCCGCAACAGAGCGCACGTTGAGCGGCGAGTCCTCGCCTAAAAAGAGCGTGGCGGCAAACAGCAAAATAACGATCGGCAGCACGTAGGCGCCCAGACCAAAGCCCAGGTGGTAGAAACCGGCAACCGCAGCCGTAACGGGTGC
>URVD01000106.1 GCA_900551195.1 uncultured Collinsella sp. | reverse complement strand
ATAACCGGGAGGTCACAAGTTCGAATCTTGTCAGGTCCACCACTTTCTTTCGCAATAAACACCCCAGCGAGAGCCGAGTCGCCGCTGGGGTGTTTATTACTGTCTCCGTGGGGGTTTAGCTCAGCTGGGAGAGCGCGGGCTTTGCAAGCCTGAGGTCAGGGGTTCGATCCCCCTAACCTCCACCATGATGGACCTGTAGCTCAGTTGGTTAGAGCGTCCGGCTGATAACCGGGAGGTCACAAGTTCGAATCTTGTCAGGTCCACCATCAAAACTGTGAAGAGCCCTGGGGCATTGCCTTGGGGCTTTTTTCTTGTCTGCGATAAATCTCATTTTGGTTTTGTGTGCTGTGCGAAAGATTGGGTAGTATAGCTATTCAATGCGGTGGAGCTGCCGCGTGTTAACCGCTACGTACCGGAGGTGTTCCATGGTTCGTGTCGACATAGAGACCATCGTCATGGCCGCCGGTCCCGTGCCATCGCTTATCGTGCTTCGCGAGCGCTGCAGCAAATCGGACTCGCCCGCGCCGCTGCGTTCCCTTTCCATTCAGACTGGTTCGTTTGAAGCCGCTGCCATCAGCCGCGGCATCGATAGCGGCCGCGCCGAGCGCCCGATTACCCATGACCTGTTGCTCGATACTGTTGGCGCCCTGGGCGCCAAGCTCGAGCGCATCGAGATCGTTCGCGCCGAGCCGCCGGTGTTCTACGCGACGATCGTCGTACTGGCCGATGGCGAGGAGCGCAAGATCGACGCCCGTCCCAGTGATGCCATTGCCCTTGCCGTGCGCAGCAATGCCCCCATGTTTGTGGAGGACGACATCATGAATCGCCTGGGCACTGTTTCTACCCACGCCGAGGAAGTCGACGACGAGCAGGAGTTCGAGAAGTTCGACGAGTTCGTCCATACGCTCTCCCCCGATGACTTCTAAATGCGGGGCGTCCAGGTTGCGGAGCGTTCGCTGATGGCCGGCGGGATGTCGGCTGAAGCGGCTGCAATCGCCCGCGAGGCCCAGATGCGCTCGGAGGCTTCTGAGGCGGCTCGCATTGCCTATGTGACGCAGGCCCGCACGCTTCGTGAACGCCGCAGCTCGTTTATCAAGATGGTTGTCATCTCCGCCCTTGTCGCGGCAATCTGCTCGCGCCTTCGTGGTACAGTTGGTGCGCTTGGGTTTTCGATCTCTACGGGCCTGGTGATTTGGGGCGTGGTCGATGCGGTCATGCTGACCAGCCAGATCAAGGTGCTCGACAAGCGCGCGTCGGACATGACGCGCGCCCGCGATGCCGCCGCTAAGATCGCCGCCGAGGCGCAAGAACTGTAACGACGCCAGACTCGATGGGAAGGTCTAAAGATGGCACAGGATATGCAGGACGCCGGTAACGTCTCCGCCGAGCTCGACGCCATGGTGTGCGATCTAATCGGCGCGTTCTTGGATGACCTTGCCGCCGGTGAAAACCCCGGCGTGGTCGTGGCAATTGAGGACGCCGCTTCCAACCGTTATCTGGCGGCGCTCGATGAGGATGGCGAAGAGGCGTGCCTCGAGGCGGCCACCAACTTTATCTCCGAGCACAAGATGGGTCTTAAGGACGAGGGCCTGGGCCGTATCGCCCGCTATGCCATCGGCTATACCGGCTGCGTCGAGATTGACGGCGGCTACCATGACGCTCTGCTCGTGAGCTTTTTTGAGACGACGCTCGAGAGCGGTTTTTCGGCATATGTACTGTATGAGGGCATGGGCGCCGGCGATGGTTTTATGTGGAGCGACCCTGAACCTGCAGGTGAGGAAACCCCTCTCATCTAAAATCGCTAAAATAAACGAGTTTTCGGTAAAAGGCTCAATATTCCCGCCGAGCGTTGTATCGCTGGGCGGGTCGCATACGCGTGCCGTTTGTATATGGATAGAAGATAGGGGAACTACATGCGCGTAGACAATCTGAGGAACATCGCCATCATCGCTCACGTCGACCACGGCAAGACGACGATGGTCGACAAGCTCCTGCGTGCCACGGACGCCTTCCGTGCCAACCAGCAGGTCGAGGACCGCGTCCTGGATTCCAACGACCAGGAGCGCGAGCGCGGCATTACGATTCTCGCCAAGAACATCTCTATCGAGTACAAGGACGTTAAGATCAACGTCATCGATACCCCGGGCCACGCCGACTTTGGCGGCGAGGTCGAGCGCGTGCTGCGTATGGCCGACGGCGCCCTGCTGCTGGTCGACGCTTTTGAGGGCCCCATGCCCCAGACCCGCTTCGTGCTGCGTCACGCTATCGACACCGGCCTTAAGATCATGATCGTCATCAACAAGATCGATCGTCCGGGCGCCAACCCCGAGAAGGCCTACAACGACTGCCTGGACCTCATGGCCGACCTGGGCGCAACCGACGACCAGCTCGAGTTCGCCATGGAGCACGTGGTCTACGCCAGCGCCATGAATGGCTTTGCTCGCCTTGACCCCAACGACGGCAACATGGACATGTATCCGCTGCTCGATATGATCATCGACGACATGCCCGCGCCCGAGGTTGACGAGAACGCCCCGCTGGCCATGCAGTGCGTGACCATTGACCACTCCAACTTCGTTGGCCGTATCGGCATCGGTCGCGTGTACTCCGGCACCATCCACCAGGGCGACCAGATTTTGGTTGTGAAGAACGACGGCTCCAGCGCCACCGCTACCGTCAAACAGCTCTTTACCTTCGACTACCTGGGCCGCACCGAGTGCCAGGAAGTCGGCGCCGGCGACATCGCTGCCGTCGTGGGCATCGACCGCACCGATATCGGCGATGTCTACACCGATCCCGAGAACCCCGTTGAGCTCGAGCCCATCGAGATCGACCCGCCGACCATGTCCATCGTCTTTGAGGCGTCGACCTCCCCGCTCGTCGGTCGCGACGGCGACATCGTGGGCGCCCGTCAGCTCAAGGAGCGCCTGTTCAACGAGGCCGAGAACAACGTGACCATGAAGATCGAGGAGCTCGAGGACAAGAGCGGCGTCGAGGTCTCGGGCCGCGGCATTCTGCACCTATCCGTTCTGATGGAGTCCATGCGCCGCGAGGGCTTTGAGTTCCAGGTCGGCCGTCCCCGCGTTCTGTTTAAGAAGGACGAGAACGGCAACAAGATGGAGCCTGTCGAGCAGGCCGTCGTCGAGTGCCCGGACGAGTACTCGGGCAAGGTCGTTGAGGTCTTCGGCACCTCCGGCGGCATCATGACGAGCATGGATACCTCGGGCATCGTGACGCACCTCGAGTTTAAGATCCCGACCCGCGGCATCATGGGTCTTAAGAACCGCATTATGAACGTTACCCACGGCGAGGGCGTGTTCTACCACACCTTCCTGGAGTATGGTCCTTACGCCGGCGAGATCGGTAACCGTCAGAACGGCGCCATGATCTCCATGACCACCGAGAAGGCCGTTGCCTATGCTCTGGGTACGCTGCAGGAGCGCGGCCAGCTGTTTGTTGAGCCGGGCACCGAGTGCTACGAGGGCATGATCGTGGGCGAGCGTAGCAAGGCTGGCGACATGGTCGTCAACATCGCCCGCACCAAGAACCTGGGCAACCAGCGTTCCTCGACCTCCGATATCTCCGTCCAGCTGGTGCCGCCCCGCACTTTCTCGCTGGAGGAAGCGCTGGAGTACATCGCCGACGACGAGCTGGTCGAGATCACTCCCAAGAACATTCGCCTGCGCAAGCGTCTGCTCAACGCCACCGACCGCAAGAAGGCTGCTGTCCGCGCCGGTCAGGTCAACAAATAAGCGCTGGGCTTTATAGCGACTAACAAGAAAGGGCGTCGACCGCAATGGTCGGCGCCCTTTTTGGTGCAAGGGGATTGAGCTGGTCTGCACCGCCATAAGGGTGCCTGGCCCCTTTGTGGCGGTTGGCGGCTAAGCGGTGGGGAGTCCCGGTGTGTTGGCTGCCTGCTGCGGCTTGAGGTGGGCGTTGCGCCAGATGATTTGGATGATGTAGCCGAGCATAAAGACAAAGGCTACGCCGCTGATGAAGTCGCCTACGAGGGGGATTGCCGTAAGCGCGCCCGCGGCGATGCCGCCCACGGCCGCCATGGCGTAACGGTTCTGGCTGTGTCCGACCATGCGGGCGATTGCGCACCCCGCAAAGGCACTCGACACCAATGCGATGCCGATAACGCCGCACAAGAGGGTTCCGGCAAGCGACAGGCCAGCGATAGAGATAATCAGCAGTAGGACGGCGGGGACGACAGCAATCGTACCCAGAAGACCGCTCACCCACAGGGGCGTGGGGCGCTGGTGGAGCATGCCAGCGGCGCTGGCGGTTGCACGCGGAAAGACGAGCTCGAGCAGCAGGGCGACAAAGCAGGTCGAGAGCGCCGCGGCGACGATGCCGCCGATGATGTTGTTAGCGGTCGTGGCCGCGCTCTCGTTCTCGGTGCGGTCGATCTTGAGTGCGCCTACCTCGGCTCCTGCGGCACGCTCGGGGTCCTCGGAGACGTGCGCGTTCACGGTGCCGGTAATACGGGCATTCTTGCCCAAGACGAGCTTATCGGCCCAAACCTCGACATCGCCCTCGACGGTGCCGTCGATGGTCACCGTATCGCCTGCAAGCGCTGCCGACTTGGCGGAGCCTCGCAGGGCAACCGTCTCGCCCATCGCGTAAAAACAGTTGGCGGCGCTGTCGGAATTGAGCACAACGTGCTGACCGGCCACCGTGACGCTGCCATTAACCGTGGTTTTGGCGATATCGATAGTGCGTGCCGCCAGACGGACGGCGCCGCCCACCGTGCAGTCGCGGATGGAGAGGCTCTCGCCTGCTGCAATTATGTCGCGGCCGATGGACGCATCGTCCAAGTTGAGAGCCTGGCCTGCCCAGTACAGGTCACCCTCGACGCCGGACGGATTGGCGTCATTGTCGGTCGCAAGTATGTTTCCTGCGGTGTCCGTGCCGGCGAACGACGCCGTGGGAAGTGCGGTGAGCGCCAGCACGATGAGCGCGAATAGGATGGTGATGCGGCCCCACGCTTTATGGCGCTGGGTCGACGGGAATTGATTGCAGGGCATAGTGAATCCTTCGTCAGATGCTCGACATGCACCTAACAGGGTACCCAACGCGTGGGCGCTCTAAAAGAACCTCTCGGTTGTATTTCGAAGGATGAGGCCGCGCAATCTACTTTTTGCGGTGCAAAAAACGTGCGATGTCTTCCTCGGTGGGGCTTTTGATGTCGAAGCGCAGCGACAGCCAGCGCAGTCCCATGGTTATCGCAACGCATACGATTAACGCGGTGATGTTGCTGACGACGCCGCTCATGACAAGGCATACATAGCTTGCAGAGCCGGCAATGGCTGCGATGGCATAGAAGTTGGTGCGCTGGAAAATGCCCGGCACCACGCCCATAAAGCTGTCACGCAGCATGCCGCCGCCCACCGCGGTGAAAAAGCCCATCATGATGCACACCGCCGGCGCAAAGCCGTAGACCAGCGCCTTGTCTGCTCCAGTGGCGGCATAGATGCCGACCGAGATGATGTCGAGCAGGGGGATGAGTTTTTCGGGCTTGTCGACGATTGCCGGGAAAATGTAGATGATGGCTGCCGTGGCAATGGAAAGCGGGAGCGCCATCGGTTGGTTGAGGATGTAGACGTTGCCCACCTGCAGCGTCATATCGCGCAAAAGACCGCCGCCCAGGCCACAGACCACGGCGAGCGCGACGGCGCCCACCAGGTCGAGCTTGTGCTCGCGCGCAACCAGAACTCCTGAGATCGATGCCGCGACAACAGCGAACATCTCAAGCCAAAACGGAATAGCGACCATGGCATCCGAGGCATGTGAGGTAACGGTCATAGCGGCGACGATGGGCAAGATAGGGTCCTTCTGATTGCGGGTTTAGATAATGCCCGTACATAGTACATGGTTGACGGGTCTGGCGACCCTATTGCTCGGTAAACGGTCGGGACTGGATGCGGGCGTAGGGCCAAACATGTACGTCAGCCTCCAAAACCGACATTTTTCGACATCTTTGAAGGCTGACGTACACGTTTGGATTGAGCTCACGGGAGTGGCACTATTCGGAAGGCGCCTCTTCGTCTCGCATACCTTTCCAGTTGCGGATAAGAGCCTTGCGTAGTTCGTTTTGCTCTCGCTGGTGCCCGGTGTCGGTACAGCGAGGCATGCCGAGTGCTTCGCGAATGTTGTTCATGGCGCGGTGAAAGGCGAGTTGGCTGCCGAACTGAGCCGAAGTGAGCGTAACGATTCGATATCCCATTTGGGAGAGAACGGCCTCTCGCTCCGCATCTGCTCCTTTGCGCTCGAACTCATCGTGAAAACCGCCCTTATATTCGATACCGAGCTCCCTGCGCTTGTAGGTAACGAGCGCATCGATTTTGAGTGTTCGAGCTTTGGCGCAATGCCAGAGACGTTGAGGGATCTC
>URVD01000105.1 GCA_900551195.1 uncultured Collinsella sp. | reverse complement strand
GTACAAGCCGGAGCTTTCTGAACAAGGATGTCACCATTCTGACTGGGATGCATTTTCCGGAACGGTCCACGTGCGGTGGTGTACCGCCCCTTTTGCGTGCGCTGCCTGTCGAATTACGTTATAGCTAGCTATATTATAGGAAGGTATAATATAGCTAGCTATAACGTAAAGGAAGGATGGCCCTATGTTTATCGGAAGAACAGCGGAAATGTCCGAGCTCAATCGACTGTATGGCACGGGCTCCTTTGAGATGCCTGTGATTTACGGCCGCCGTCGCGTGGGTAAAACGCGCCTTATCACAGAGTTCATCCAAGGCAAGAGGGCTATTTACTTTCAAGCTCGTCGTACCAATGCAGAGGCAAACCTGCACGGCTTTAGCCAGGCGATACTTGCGGGTTCGGTTGGTGCTGCAGGCGTGTCGTTTCGTAGTTTTGACGAGGCGTTCGATGCATTGGCCACCATGGCTCGCACGGAACGTTTGATTGTTGTGATTGACGAGTATCCCTATCTCGCCCAATCGAATCCCGAGATCAGCTCGTTGTTGCAAGATAAGATCGATCACTTGTACAAAGAGACCAAGCTCATGCTTATCCTGTGCGGCTCGTCTCTTTCGTTTATGGAGGAACAGGTGTTGGGCTACGAGAGCCCACTATACGGTAGGCGTACGGCCCAGTTTAAGATCTTGCCGCTCGATTTTATGACGACTCTCGGCCTGTGGCAGAGCATGGGTCGCGAAGACGCTGCAGTTTGCTATGGTATGACGGGCGGCATTCCTGCTTATATCGAGAAAATCGATCCTGCTGCACCGCTCAAGGACAACATCAAACGTCTTTTTCTTACTCCTACGGGCTATCTCTTTGAGGAGCCGAGTAACCTGCTATTGCAAGAGTGCCGCAATCCCGAGCAATATGATGCAATCGTGCAAGCAATTGCTCAGGGGCGCTCGAAGATCTCGGAGATTGCGAGCTCTACGGGAATCCCTGCGAGCAACGTAAAGAGCTATGTGGATAAGCTGGCGTCGCTTGGGATTGTCGAGCGCGAGCTGCCCCTAAACGAGACGAGCAATAAGCGAGCCGTGTATCTGCTGAGCGATCAGATGTTTAGGTTCTGGTACAAGTTTGTTCCGCAGAACATCGGGCTGATTCAAAACGATATGGCCGAGATGGCGTATAAGCGCATTGAGCCGTACGTATCGGATTACATGGGTACGGTCTTTGAGCTCATATGCAGACAATACGTGTACGAACTCGCGCGGGCGGGCCAGCTCGATGTGGTTCCGGCGAGCGTCGGGCGCTGGTGGGGGACGGATAATCGCACGCATACGCAGGAAGAAATCGACTTGATTGTTGACGATGGCGAGGGCGATGCGCTGTTTGCGGAGTGCAAATGGCGCAATGAACCGGTAGGCGAGGATGTTCTGGAAAAGCTCGTGTACCGAAGCGAGCTCTTTAGGCGGCAGCATAAAAGCTACGTGATCTTTTCGAAGCGTGGCTTTACGCAAGGATGTCAGGAAGCTGCGGCGAGCAGGGGAGATGCCAAGCTGATTTCGTTTGCCGAGATGTGCGAGCGGAGATAACCAAGCGCGCTCTGATGTGATGCTCGGAATGGGATGCGCTTTCCTTTTGCAACCCTTGGCGGAAAGCGTGTCCCAGATTTCGGCTTCAGAATGGGATGCCGTTTCCGGATCGGCCCTCAGGCGGAAACTACGACCCGGAATTTGGCTCCAAAACGGGATACGCTTTCCCGGTGGCATCTCTAGCGGAAACTGCATCCAGGAATGAGCTCTCGGAACGGGACACGCTTTCCCATCGGGGCTTCAAACGGAAACCGTGTTCCGGAATTGAGCCTCAGGGTGGGACGCATTTTCCGGTAGAGGCCTGGGACGGAAGGCGTGTCCCAGAATCCGGCTAATCCGATGGCCAGGTGGTTGAGCGAGCGGGCTCCGGGGCTCCATTACTGAAAATTCATTTGTTAAACCTGGCAACCGTAGGTAGAATAAAGTCGACGGCAGCCCAAGGGTGATAGCTGGGCAGCGCCGTTACTTAGTTCAAGGGGTCAATGCCTTAACGGCGTCGACCCCTCTTCTTTTGCTTCGTACGCTGCTTAAGTGCCTCGGAAAGTCCGATAAGCGCCGTGAGGAGCGAGACCAAAGCGGTCAGGAGCTTAACGAAATCAATCAAATCGGTCATGGGCATCACCTCCCATCAAATGGAGAGCGCTGCCCGGCACATGGAACTGCCGCCAACAGCAACAATTCTATCAAAGCGCAGTTAAATATGCGAATATATGTTCGTGTTTAAAGAAGCTAATCCTCACTGTGACAAAGGGACAGTCCCTTTGTCACATTATTCGATGACGGTGCGGGAGTTTTGCTTGCGCATGGTGGCGAGCATGTGTTTGGGAACGGCGTGGACCATGCAACTGCCGATAGTTGCGCTCGCGGCGGCCTTAGCTGCATTGCTGCCGTTTTTGGTCGCGTAGCTGTGGCGGAAACGCTTGAGCATGGCAATGTCGTTGCCGCCGTCGCCGTAGACAGCGACCTCGTCCTCGGCAATACCGTAGTAGCCCGCCAGCCAGGCCACACCCTCGCCCTTGTTGCACGCCACGTCCGTGATCTCGAACATCACCGGATCGAACGGCGCGTTGACCACGCGGTCCGATCGCTCGGCAAGATACGACTTAAGGTCACGCTCCAGCTCGGGCGAGGTCACGCGACAATTGATCTTGCATACATCGTGACGCAAGATATCGCCGATCGACTGGTCGAAATACTGTTCCTCGTGATAGCCGCCACGCGCACGCATGCCGCGCATCACAATACGCTTGATGGGGCTGTCCTTTTTAAAGCCCGCCTGATGCATCTCGAACGATCCACTCGAAAACATGCCATCGGGCGTGGAGCAATCAAAGCAAATGTCCGGGAACGCCTTGAGCAGTTCCTCAGTGACCTGCGGATCGATGGTCCAAGTCTTGAGCACCTCGCCATGGCTGTCGCGCACGATGGATCCATTGGAGCAGCAGGCGTCAAGCGCCAAGCCCGTAAAGCCATGCTCGCCGATCGGCAACGTCGAGCGTCCAGTCGCGGGAACCACGTGCAGGCCAGCCTCAGTCAGCTCGCGAATGGCACGGCGGATAGTCCCGTCCGCCTCGTGCAGGGCGTTAAGCAGCGTTCCGTCTAGGTCACTCGCGAACATCTTGATCATGGGCATGCCTCTCTTTCGTCTGCACGATATTTTAGACGAGAATGAGCGCGCCCATGCAAGGGCGCTCCAACGCGCCGGGACATTCGCTCCCGCAAAGCCACAGTGCCCCAGCGCGTTAAATCAATCGCCACAAGCGACTTTTCAGCCGATAAAACAGCGCCGTCGTCAACGTCAGCACCGCCAGCATGCCTGCGAATACAATCGCCGGAGTCCATCGATCGTATGCGAGCCCGTAAACCAATTGGCCAATAGGCGTTGCGCAGGAAAGAACCGTGTAAACGACCGAAAGCACTTTTCCGCAGAGCTCAGTCGGCGCTGCCCGCTGAACAAACGCGATGATTTCAACCGACGCAATGCTCGCCCACACCATGACCCATGCCGAACCAACCGCAAACACGGTGAACACGCATACATCTGCGCCGAACAGTAGCGTAACAATAATCGGTACGACTCCAAAACAGATCATCGCAACATATCGACATATGCCATTGAGAGAAAAGCGATGCGGCCAAATGCCGACCAAGCCACTGCCGGCAAGACCACCCAGGCCCATAGCAACCTCAACTATCCCAACGCAGGACGATTGCATGCCGAGATGCTTTGTAACAATAATGGGAGCGCCAATCGTTAGCCCAACCAACGCAAGGTTCAAAACGGCCGCAAGCAAAATCACAGCGGCCAATGATGCATTTTGCAACAGATACCGAATCGACTCCCGAAAATCGTTTCGGCATGTCGTGCGAGTCACGCCGTCTCCCATTGTTTCAGATGAGGCATTTTGCTTGAGTGCGACCCCAAACAAGAAAGCTGAAATCGCAAACGCCACCGACGCGGTTGTGCAAAGAGTATCGATGCCAAAGCACCCATAGACTGCCGTCCCGACCGCAGGGCCCAAGATATTGCTCACCATGGTCATCTGCGAAACCAATGCAGTGGCCCGCTCAACCTTCTCTTCACCCGCCATGCGCACCGTCTCAATTTGGAGCATTGGCTTCAGCAGCGATTGAACACCATATTGAACACAAAGTATCGCTACTACGACGACCGCAAGAGGCAATGAGTGCTTCATGGGGATAGACAGCAGTGATGCAGTCATCAGAGCAATGCCGAGGGACACGAGGACCTCGCGATGTCTTCCCCTATCCGCCAAGATTCCGCCAACCGGAGTTGCAAGTACGCCGGGTATGAACGCTATCGCCGCGACGACGCCATATAACGTTGACGATCCGCTGCAATCGAACAAGTAAAGCGGATACGCAAAGCACAGCGCCGACAGCATCGAATACGTGCACAGCTGCGTAACAAGAAGACCGAAAAGCCTGATAGATCGCACTGTTTTTTGCGCCAACGAGACGCCACTCCACCGCATTCCAGCCATAAGCCTGCCCCTATACATACCGCCAGTATGTATTTATCGACTTGAAAAGGGCAGCCGTGGCTACCCTCACAAATCAATTACATACCGTTGGTATCTATATTACCACCCGGCGCGGTCCCATACGTCCCAAATCTGCGCCGTTGTCTGAAGCACTTCATTACCCAAATCGAGCCCCACCGCGGCAGCCATCTGCGCCAAACATTGTGCGCGAGCGAGCATTCGCTCCTTGGGCTCGAGCGGACGGAACAATGGCAGCAGCCAAAGATTCGCCAACAAAGATACGGCCTCCCCCCGCTCCGCGCGGGCATTCGCACGCAATGGAGCCGTCGGCGATGCCCTCCTCGATCACTGGCAAGAGACAGCCATCGGCCGACTCGTCAAATGAGCCCTGGTACTGCATCGCCAGTAGGCGCGAGCTTTTTACCGGATCTGCTGCAGGACGCATACGTGCCCATAGCTCAATTTGTGGAACAACGGACTCGGGAGCGTACAGTCGCTTGAGCTTTTGGGCTCCGGTCATATTACCGACGCCAAGCATCGAGCGGCGGTGCTCAACAATCGGAGTCATCGCCCGATCAAACGCGGCGTTGAAAATCTCTTCTTTGCTCTTGAAGTGATGATAGACAGCGCCCTTGGTCATGCCGTCGAGACGGTCAACGATATCTTGAATACTCGTCCCCTCATAACCCTGTGCGCAGAATAGCTCCAGTGCCGCGTCGAGAATCTTCGCGACCGTCTCCTCGGGATATTTATTGCGACCCATAATCCGCCCATCCGCAACGCAAGTCTTGTGCCTCATTGCAGCATTTTAACGTTGCGGATGGCAGACGGTCGATTCTACACCGCGGCCGGGCCGTGTTCGCCGGTGCGAATGCGGATGACTTCTTCGACCGGCTCGACCCAAATCTTGCCGTCGCCGACGGCACCGGTGCGAGCGGCGTTGCAGATAATGTCAACGATACCGTCGACATGCTCGTCGGCGCAGATGAGGGTGAACTGCACCTTGGGGATCGTGTTGACGAGCAGCTCGTTGCCGCGCACGTATTCCTTCCAGCCATGCTGCGCGCCGCAGCCCTGCACCTGGTTGATGGTCATGCCGCGAACATCAGCCGCAAACAGCGCATCTTTGAGAACCTCAAGCTTCTCGGCACGAACAATCGCTGTAATCTTCTTCATAGTGAATTCCTCTCTTCAATAAAAGTAATTGATTTACCTTCACATGGCACGGGTTTTCCAGGTGCCCGAGATTGCCCCGAAAGAGGAGCGCCGCGTACTTCGGTACGCAAGCGACGGTTTGAGGGGCAAGGTCGGGTGCCTGGGAAACCCGTGCCGCTAATCGAGTCCCGAGAAGGAAGGGTATGCGCTCTCGCCGTGCTGACTCGCATCCAGGCCCAGCGCCTCGTCGGCCTCGTCCACACGCAGGCTGCCGTGGAACAGTGCCTTGACCACCGCGGCGATCACCAAGTCGAGCACCAGCACAATAGCGACCGTCACCACAATGCCCAGGACCTGCGAGATGAGCAGCGACACGTCGCCCGTGTAGAACAGGCCGCCCTTACCGGTCCACGAGAGCTCCGGCACGCAGAACAGGCCCGTGAGCACACCGCCCAAGATGCCGCCGATACCGTGGCAACCGAACGCGTCGAGCGCATCGTCGTAGCCAAACTTGGTCTTAAGATGGCTGATGGCCAGGTAACAGACGGGCGAGACGATCAGGCCCATGACCAGCGCTGCCCACGGCTCGACAAAGCCCGCACCCGGCGTGACCACCACAAGGCCCGCAACCAGACCGGTGCTGGCACCCACCAGCGTGTACAAATTCAAAGCGGGGATTGCTCTTCAGATGAGTGATATTTCCTTCCG
>URVD01000104.1 GCA_900551195.1 uncultured Collinsella sp. | reverse complement strand
CCTGCAGGCTTGGCGCCGCCCTCGTCAGCGTTACTCATGGTCAATCACATCCAGGCAGGCCTCGATGGGAAGGCCAGCCGACTTGTCCTCTTGGTCGGCATTGCGCTCGATAAGCTCGGCCACCACACGCATGGCATCGGCCGTGGCACGCTGGAGGCTCCAACCGTTCATCACGCGGCCCATGAGCACGGCCGAGAACGTATCGCCCGTACCCGGGAAGTACACCGGGATCAGCTCAAACGGAATCTCAAAGTATTCCCCCGCCACATGGTCGTAGCCGATGACGGCACTCGCCCCATCGACCTTCGCACTCGTAATGACAACCGACTTGGTGCCCAACGCGAGCATGGCGTCCACGAGCGTGCGGGCCTCATCGGCCGTAATCTCTTCGGCGATAGGCGTATCGGTGAGCAGGCACGCCTCGGTATAGTTGGGCACCGCGTAGTCGGCGCACTCGACCAAGCTGCGCATGAGTCCGATGGTCGACTCGGGCACGCCGGCATAGAGCTTGCCGTTATCGCCCATGATGGGATCGACGAACACCCTGGTGCCCTTTTGAGCGCGGCGGTGGCAAAAGTCCGAGATGATGCGCGTCTCCTCCTCGGTCACGATAAAGCCGGTCGAGATAGCATCAAATTCAAAGCCGAGCTCCTCCCAGATAGCGAGGCTCTGGCGCACGTACTCCGTGGTGTCGTGAATGTAGAACTTGGGATAGTTGAGCGTATCGGAAACGAGCGCCGTCGGCAGGTTATGGATACGGTAGCCCATGTGCGACAGTACCGGCAGCATGGCGGAAAGCGCGACCTTGCCGTAGCCGCACATATCGTTGATCAGCAGCAGCTGAGTGTTCTTCATGAGTGTCCCCCTTGGGTCGGGCGCGGCGCGATGTCGCCATAATGCGACTAAGTGTAGCGCAGTGCAATCTAAGTCTTGCCTTCGGATGTAAGACCAAGTTTGGGCGTAATTTTGTTCTTAGAGTTTTTCTGACGCTTCTTATTGCAGAAACTTGGCCTTAGAAGGCGCTATAAAATTCTAAGAACAAGTTTTGGCTCAAATTTGTTCTTAGGACACTAACGATGCTCGCACCCATCACACCCGGACGACAGGGAAACGTCAGGCACAACCTTTCAGGAGCCCTCGCCTATGATTCGTTTAGACCCGCCAATATGGATTCATTCTTTCCAATCAATTTATCCGCTGATTCCATGCGGCTTGTCTCCGATTGCCGCGCCATACTCGGCGAGGTTGAGGGCATGTCTCGCTTTGTTCCGAACATCGACATGTACCTTTCTATGTACGTTCGCAAGGAAGCGCTCTTGTCCTCTCAAATCGAGGGTACGCAATGTACGTTCGATGATGTTCTTGACCCGTCAAACGAATCCAATGCGAGCCGGGACCTAACCGACGTCGTCAACTACACTCGAGCGGTGCAGCAGGCGACCACGCTCATGGAGGAACTGCCACTCTGTATGAGGCTGCTCAAATCCGTCCATGCCACATTGCTTGGAAATGGCAGAGGCTCCGACAAGACGCCGGGCCAGTTCAGGACGACTCAGAACTGGGTCGGACCAAACGGCTGCACGCTCAATGAGGCCCCGTATGTCCCTCCCAACACGGAGGATATGAAGGAGGCACTTGGCGACCTCGAGCTTTTCATCAACGAGCGTGACGACATCGATCCAGTCATCAAGGCCGCTTTGGTGCACTACCAGTTTGAAACCGCGCACCCGTTCCTCGACGGCAACGGACGCCTCGGGCGTCTGCTCATCCTCCTTTCGCTCATACATGATGGGGCGCTCACCAAGCCGGTCATCTACCCCTCGTATGAACTCAAACGACACAGGAGCGAATACTACGATTGGCTTATGCGCGTAAGGCAGAGAGGCGATTTTGAGGGATGGGTTTCGTTTTTCAGTACCTGCTTGCTTGCAAGCGCACGCGAGGCGCGGGATTCGATGCGGAAGCTTGTCGACCTCCATTCGGAAACCGAAAGGCTGATTCGCGAAAAGGCGGGAAGGGCTACGACGAACGCCCTTATGCTACTCGACCTTCTCGAGGGCAATCCGATCGTCGACACCGCCTTTGTGTCTGAACGAATGCAGATTAGCAGATCGAGCGCAAACAACCTTATATCCCAATTTACCGATTGGGGCATTCTTGTCCAACGTGATACGAGCAGGAAACGATACCGCACGTTTTCATATGAGCCATATCTCGCCATCCTCCGAACCGGCGACGAGCCGCTCTAAGTCTCGGAAAGCCAAGGGGCGAGACCGGCAGCTGCCAGTCTCGCCCCCTTAATGAACCTATCGAAAACTCCGGGATACGCCGTGGCCCGCTGAATCTACGCTGCGAAGACTGTCCAAGATTCCCCTGGCACCGGCACCCCAGCACTGCCACAAAATCGATTCGGTACCTTGACAATCAGTTAGGTACCTCTAGAATCACTTAGGTACAAAACAATTTCTCTACCTAACTAAAGAAAGGAGCAACACCATGTGCGACGAATGCATCGACCTCTGCCCCCATACGCCGGGCGGAGACCCCATCGAGCCTGCAGATTCGCCCGAGGCGCAATCGCAATCGGATGCACTTGCCAAGCGCATCCTTAACGGGCTTGGCTTCTGCGGCCATTACATGCACTTTCATGGCGGAGGCGTATCCGGCAAGGCGCCCATCATCTGCCTGCTGGCCAAGCAACCCGGCGGCGAGATGTCGCAGCAGGAACTCGGCATGCACTTTGACCTCAAGCCGGGGTCGCTTTCCGAGATCCTGTCCAAGCTCGAGCTCAACGGCCTCATCGAGCGCAGCCGTAACCCCAAGGATCGACGGCAGCTCACCATTCGCCTGACCGAAACCGGCCGGGAAAACGCCCGCATCGACCAGGCGGCCCGCATTCGCTTTAGAGAGCAAGCCTTTAGTGCCCTCACCCACGACGAGCGCGAGCAGCTCGCCGAAATGCTCGAGAAAATCCGTGTAACCTGGGAGGAACTGGATGATTAAAACCCTCATGGGCAGCATCCGCGACTATATGAAAGTCACTGTTGCCACGCCATTGCTCGTGCTTGGCGAGGTGCTCTGCGAGATGCTGATTCCATTTATCACCGCCAACCTAATCGACGCCATCAAAGACGGTGCCACCGTAGCCGAGATGCTTCCCACCGCGGGTTTTTTGGTGCTCATCGCGCTTACGTCGCTTGCTTTTGGCGCCGCTGCCGGCGTCACCTGCAGCCATGCGAGCTGCGGGTTCGCCAAGAACCTGCGTCACGACCTGTTCTACAAGATCCAGACGTTCAGCTTTGCCAACATCGATGAGTTCTCGAGCTCCTCGCTCGTCACGCGCCTGACCACCGATATCAACAACGTGCAGCAGGCCTTTATGATGATCATCCGTATCGCCGTGCGCGCGCCGCTTGTCTTGATCTTCGCCTTTACCATGGCGTTTATCATGGGCGGTAGCGTCGCCATGGTCTACCTGGTCATCATTCCGCTGCTGGGCTTTGGACTGTTCTTTATCATCTTTAAGGTGCGCCCCATCTTCTCGCGCGTGTTCCACAAGTACGATGCCCTTAACGAGTCCGTCGAGGAAAACGTCACCGGCATGCGCGTGGTCAAGAGCTATGTGCGCGAAGACTTTGAGAAGGAGAAGTTCGCGACCGCCGCGCGCGACGTCCAGATGGACTTCACCCGCGCCGAGAAGCTGCTCGCCTTTAACAACCCCATGATGAACATCTGCGTCAACGGCGCGTTTGTCGTCATCATCTACCTGGGCTCCAAGCTCATCATCACGAGCCAGGGCACGCTGTTCGACGTGGGCCAGCTCTCCTCGACCTTTACCTATGGTTTCCAGATTCTCATGAGCCTGATGCAGCTGTCGATGATCTTTGTCATGGTGACCATGGCCGACGAATCGGCACACCGCATTGCCGAGGTGCTGGCCGCCGAGCCCACGATCGCCGATCCCGCCGAGCCCGTGCTCGAGGTTGCCGACGGTTCCATCGACTTTGACCACGTGAGCTTTAAGTATTCCAAGCATGCGAAGCGCCAGGCGCTCGACGATATCGACCTGCACATTACGAGCGGCGAGACCATCGGCATCATCGGCGGCACCGGCTCGGCCAAGTCCACGCTCGTTAACCTCATCGCCCGCCTGTACGACACCACCGAAGGCGCTGTGCGCGTGGGCGGCGTGGACGTGCGCGACTACGACCTGGACGCGCTGCGTCACCAGGTCGCCATGGTGCTGCAGAAAAACGTGCTGTTTAGCGGCACCATCGCCGAGAACCTGCGTTGGGGCGACCCGAACGCCACCGACGAGGAAGTCCGCGAGGCGGCACATCTGGCCTGCGCCGATGAGTTTGTCGACGGCTTCCCCAAGGGCTACGACACCTGGATCGAACAGGGCGGCTCTAATGTTTCGGGCGGTCAGAAGCAGCGCCTGTGCATTGCACGCGCCCTGCTGCGTCGCCCCAAGATCTTGATCCTGGACGACTCCACCAGCGCCGTCGACACCAAGACCGACGCTAAGATCCGCGCAGGGCTGGCAAGCTATCTGCCCAACACGACCAAGATCATCATCGCCCAGCGCATCAGCTCCGTGCAGGACGCAGACCGCATCATTGTCATGGAGGGCGGCCGCATCGCACAGATCGGCAACCACGAAGAGCTGCTCAAGACGAGCGAGATCTACCGAGAGACCTTTACCTCGCAAAACAAGATGTCTGCCGAAGGTACGCAAGACGCCGACGACGTCTCTGGCGACGCGAACACGGCGGCAGACAACACCGACATGACCGCAACGCAAGCTCAGACCCAGGAAGGAGGCGAGGCCCATGAGTAAGGCAACGACCGCCGAGCGCGCGCTCAACCGCAAGGGCGGCACCATGTCGCGCCTCATCAAGACGCTCTTTGGCTTCTATCCCGTGCTTTTGCCCCTCGTCGTCGCCGGCGTGGTGCTCTGCGCCATCATCAACTCCATCGGCGCGACCTTCCTGCAGAGCGCCCTGCAAATTATTGGCGAATCGTGGCAGTCGGGCGATTGGGAAGCCGCGCAGCCCAAAATCGCACAGCTCGTGACCACCCTCGCCTGCATCTACGGCGTCGGCGTCCTGTCCTCGCTCTTCTGGAACCGCGCCATGGCTATCGTCACGCAGGGCTCGCTCGAGAAGCTGCGCGAGATGATGTTCAACCGCATGCAGGACCTGCCGATTCGCTACTTCGACACGCACCAGCGCGGCGATATCATGAGCCACTACACCAACGACATCGACACGCTACGTCAGATGATCAGCCAGTCGCTGCCCAACCTGCTCATGACGATCATCATCATCGTCACGGTGTTCTTTATCATGCTGTACTACAGCGTGTGGATGTGCCTGGTCATCATCGCCGGCGTCGCCTTTATGACCTTTATGACCAAGCTGCTCGGCTCCAACTCCGCGCGCTTCTTCATTGCGCAGCAGACCGAGCTCGGCGTGGTCGAGGGCCATATCGAGGAAGTCATGAACGGCCAGAAGGTCGTCAAGGCGTTCTGCCACGAGTCTGCCGCCGAGGCCGATTTTGACGAGCGCAACGAAAAGCTCTTCGAGGTCTCCCAGAAGGCCAACATGTACGCCAACATCCTCATGCCCATCCTTATGAACCTGGGCAACCTGCTCTACGTGCTGGTCGCACTGGCGGGCGGCATTTTCCTGGCGCTGGGCGTGCCCAACCTGAGCATCTCGGGCATGGCGCTGTCCATCGCCGTCGTGGTGCCGTTCCTCAACATGACCAAGCAGTTCTGCGGACAGATCGGCCAGATCTCACAGCAGATCAACGCCGTGGTCATGGGCCTCGCCGGCGCCGACCGCATCTTTGAGCTCATCGATGAGGAGCCCGAGGCCGACGAAGGCTACGTGACACTCGTCAACGCACAGGTGAACCCCGAGACTTGGGAGTTCGAGGAGGCGGACCACCACACCGGCATGTGGGCGTGGAAACATCCGCACCGCGCAACCGGCGAGATCGAGTACGTACCGCTGCGCGGCGACCTGGTCATGGACAACGTCGACTTTGGCTACACGCCCGACCACGAGGTGCTGCACGGCGTGTCCGTGTTTGCCAAGCCGGGCCAGAAGGTCGCGTTTGTCGGCGCCACCGGTGCCGGCAAGACGACCATCACCAACCTCATCAACCGCTTCTACGACATCGCCGACGGCAAGATCCGCTACGACGGCATCAACGTCAACAAGATCCGCAAGGCCGACCTGCGCCGAAGCCTGGGCGTCGTGCTGCAGGACGTGAACCTGTTCACCGGCACCGTGATGGACAACATCCGCTACGGCAACCTGGATGCGACCGACGAGGAGTGCATCGCGGCGGCCAAGCTCGCGGGCGCAGACGACTTTATCACCCGCCTGCCCGACGGCTACGACACCATGCTCACCGGCAACGGCGCCCAGCTGTCGCAGGGCCAGCG
>URVD01000103.1 GCA_900551195.1 uncultured Collinsella sp. | reverse complement strand
ATTCGAGTGCTGCCCCATGTGCCCACGCCGGCAAAATGCGTGGGCACATGGGGCGCAGAGGGTAGCGAGCGCGTTTTCCGCATTCGCTACTTTTCATGAATCTGCTTGCCGCAAAGATGTTCAATCGAAATCTCGTAGAGCTGGACGCCCTTTATGTCTTTGGCGATCTCCTCCTCGACTTCTTCGGCAGAAGGGTAGTACCTAAGCGCGAGCTGACGGACTTTGTCCTCGATAAACGCGGGCGCTTCATCTACCAGGCGACAACGACCAAAGACAACGGTACTCATAACGTAGGGAGCCCAGTCGCCGTCCTTGTACCACTCGTTGCCGTAAACGGTAAAGCAGACTTTATCATCATGCCTGAGTGAATCGACCTTGTGGCCAGCCTTGGCGCCATGGAAATAAATCTTGTCGTGCTCGGCGTCAAAGAAGTAGTTGACGGGAATGGCATAGGGGTAGCCATCATCGCCGTTGACGGCAAAGACGCCGCGCTTGCAGGCAGCGAGCAGTTCGCGCGCTTTCTCGTCGGTGATGGCGCGTTTCTTTCGACGTAAGGGCCTAAACATCGTTGGCTTCCTTTCTACTGCGCATGGTGGTTGAGCACAAACTATAGCGAAACAGCCCCGTTTTTCTTGATACAGGCGAGTATGTTTTTGAGCTTGCTAAAGTCGAGCGGTTTGGGCAGATGGGCGTTCATGCCGGCGTCGTGTGCCGCCTTGGCGTCTTCGGCAAAGGCGTTGGCGGTGAGCGCGATGATGGGGATGTCGGCCGCATCGGCCTTTTCGCTCAGGCGGATCGCCCGGGTTGCCTCGTAGCCGTCCATGCCCGGCATCATGATGTCCATCAGGATTGCATCGAAGCTGCCGGCGGGACGGCTAACGTATAGGTCGACTGTCTCGTTGCCGTCGGCGGCGCGAGTCACGACGATGCCTTCGCTTTCGAGCAGAGCTTGGGCAATCTCGGCATTGAGTTCGTTATCTTCTGCCAAAAGAACGTTCATGCCGGCAAGCGAGCAGCTGATCGCCTGCTCGTCCGCACCTTCTCTTGCCTGAGGGTTCTTGTCGATATCGAGCGGAATCCGGACGTCAAACGTACTCCCCACGCCAACCTCACTCGAAATCTCAATCGTGCCGCCCATCATATCGATGAGCGATTTGACGATAGACATGCCAATGCCGGTTCCTTGGAACTTGCTGCGCGCATCGTCGCCTTCCTGGGCAAACGGCTCGTAAATGTGTGCCAAAAACTCGGATGTCATACCAATGCCGGTATCCGAGACGCTAAAGCAAAACACGGCGTGCTCGTCGTCGACCGGTTTGATGGTCGATGAGAACGTGACGGTGCCTCCGTGCTTGTTGTACTTGATGCTGTTGTCGAGCAGGTTGACAAGGATCTGCCGAATATGGGTGGGGCTGCCGATCATATATTGGTCGACAGCGTAGGGTTCGCTGGTGTCGAGCATGGTTATGCCGCGGTCCGATGCGCGGAGCTTGCACAGTACGAGCGCATTGTCGCACAGCTCTTTAAGGTTGAATGATTCGTGCTCGAGCGTCACTTTGCACTCCTCGATCCTGCCCATCTCGAGGATGTCGTTAATCAGTGACAGCAGGTGATTGGCGGCAACGCGCGCCTTGGCGCGGCTTTCGCGGGCGACCTGCATGTCGCCTTCTCTCAATTCCTCAATTTCGATAAGGCCCAGGATGCCGTTGAGCGGCGTGCGGATGTCGTGGCTCATGCGCGTGAGGAAAGCGGTTTTGGCGGCGTTGGCGGCATCGGCTTTCTGCCGTTCCTCCTGTGCGCGGTAAAGCGACCAGACAAGGATGACGATGCCGGTGAGCAAAATGCAAATGACGACTGCCGCAATGACGATGCGGTTGCGGTAGAGAAGTCGGAACGCATCCGATTCTTGCGCCGAGTACGATGTGGGGAAATAGCTGTTTGCGGAGAGCGATTCACCTGCATTGACGATGCCCTTATTGATGATTCCCAGCAGCTCGGGCTTGCCGCGCGAAATTAAACACGATAGTTGTGCCGTGTTGGTGAGTTCCTGTGTTTCGAAATCCTCGATGTCGTAGATGTCGCGGAGAGTTTCCAGGCGCGTGCTGGGGACAATGATGCAACGTGCCTTCCCCTCATCGAGGGCTTTGAGCACCTCGCCGTCATTCGAATACTTGGTTACCGTTGCGTTCGGAAAGAGACTTTCGAGCTCAAAACGGTTAACGATTGTGCTCTTTGTACAAGCGATGTTCTTAAGGTCGCTGTTCAGGTTTTTGCCACTGTGAATGGCGGTCAGCGAAACCGTTCCCATCGAGTTTGACTGGATGACCCCTGTCTGCTCGGCGAGCCAGTAGTCGCGAAACAACGGCAGGGCGACATCGATGGTCCCGTTGGAAAGGGCTTTGATCATTTGCTTGTTGTTCGAGAGTGCGATTGTTTTGACCGTAATGCCAAACTTGTCGTGCAACGTCGTTGCAAGCGAGGCGAGCGACCCTTCCATCTCGCCGTCGTCATTTTGCGTACAGTAGGGAAGTTGGTTTTTAAGATAGCCGATCGCGATGGTATTGCCGTTTTCTTTGAGCCAGGTGGTCTCGGTGCCGGTGAGCGATGACGAGCCACTGTTTTGGGTCGAGTAACTCGTTTTGACTTCCTCGTTATAGCGCGGGTTATCGCGGGCGATGGTCGTCATGGCGGCGTTGATGTCGTTCATCAGATCAGGGCGGCTTTTGGGAACGGCAAAAAAGTAGTCGCTCGAGCCTACGTAGAACATGGGTGACGCATCGGGCGACGAAATGGTGTCGTTCATGATGACGGCGTCGACCTCGCCGTCTGCAAGCGCCTCAAAGAGGGCACTGCCGGTGTCGATTTCTTTATAGGTGCAGGTAACGCCTTCGTCGGCGAGCCACTGCTGGCCGACGATAGTTTGCATAACGCCAGAGCTGCAGCCGATGGTGAGGCCTTGGAGCGCCTGGGGGTCACCCTTGGCCAGGTCGTCGCGGTCGGGCCTGGCGTAGATGTAGTAGCGCTCGGTGCCCTCGGGGTTCGAGGAAAAGAGCAGCTTCTGCTCGCGTTCTGCCGAATACGAGATGTTGGGCATGAGGTCGATTTCGCCTGCCTCGAGCATGTCCATAAGCTCGGAGAAGGTGCCGCTAACGTATTCGTATTGCCAGCCCTTTGTGTAATACGAGAGGGTCTGGAGGTACTCGTAGCCCCATCCCGAGAGGCGCTCGCCCGGCGTGCCTTCCTGGAAGCCTTTGTTGTTGACGAGCCAGCCAACGCGGACCGTCTTGACCTGCTGGTCGGAGTCGGCGGCAAAGGCTGGGGTGGGCATGACGGCGCTCAGTAGTGTGAGCGCAGCAAGCGCGACGGCCAGGGTGCGATATAGAGCCAAGCGAAGGACGGCGGAAGGTTTCACATGAAATCCTATCGAGTTGAGACAGTTTCGCATAAGGATACCAGCTCAGCCTGCCCATTCAGCCGCCGCACCGCTAAACGGTTAGGTAGTCATTGGGGACGTTCTTAACTGACTAGTCGTTTAAGAACGTCCCCAATGACTATCTCTCCGCCCCCGTGGAATCGGAGGTCGTCTACCGAATGGTTGATGCGGCGCCCCTGCGGCCATGCCACACTCATAGATAGCCTGACCCAACTTGGAAGGAGCCTCCATGAGCCTTGACAACGTAACCCTGCGCGCCGCCACGCTCGACGACCTGACCGGCATCGCCGCCATCTACAACCAGCTGTGGTGCAACACGCTGCGCAACCGCGGCGACGTCGAAGCTGCCGATTTCTGCGCGCGCTTCAACATTGCCATGCAGCTGCAGCGCTCCCCTATCGCGCTCGTTGCCGAGGCAGAGGGCCGCATTATCGCCGCCTGCTGCATCGGCATCTTCGAGGACGGCAAGCCTCGTACCAATCCCACGTGGGTACCCTGCTACGACGAGATGTTCGCCCAGGCAACCGAGATGGCAAAGACCGCCGATGCCAAACTCGAGGGCTCGCTCTTTGGCGACAGTCGCGAAAAGGCCACGGCCGATCGCTTTGCCGCCACGGGCAACGAGTATGCCCAGGGCCAGCTCAACCTGATCATCATTGTGCCCGAGTGGCAGGGCAAGGGACTCGGCCGCGAGCTCATCGACCTTGCGCGCGCCGAACTCGCCAAAGCCGGGTGCACCAAGTTCTTCCTGATGAGCGACTGCAACTCCGACTGGCAGTTCTACGAGCACCTCAACATGAAACGCATCCTGGAGGATCACAGCCAAGACACCGGCGACGGCTTTATCGTCTACATGTACGGAGGCGACACGCAGGGCTAGCCCGCTAAGCAAGTACCAAAACCACCACAAAAGGCGCCCATCCCCCTTGTGGTGACAGGTTTTATCTGGGCGAACGCCGGACAACCATTAGGTGGCCCGGCGTTCGCCCCGTTTTGCTGGGGATGTCTGTCGTTCAGTGCTCTTACTGGCCAATCCAGTGTTGCGCATAGCTCTTAATGTCCTCGGTAAAACCGTCAAGGTCGTCAAGGGTGATCACGCTGTCGATAAGCAAATTGGCTATCTCGCGGTGCATTGTGCTGCGGCGAATGTCGTTTGCAATTACGCCTGAGGACAGCTTGTCTCTATTGAGGCGCTCTTCTAGTGTCCAAAATCTACTGGACGCTTCGCTGTCGCCGTTCAGCATCTCAACGTACTGGGCGATGAGCTTTTCCATATAACGTTCTTGCCATTGAGGAAGCATTTTCTTAAATAGCTTCCAGTCGCTTTCGGCTACGTCGCGCATATGTCCTCCACTCGTCAAACGGGCTTTCCATTTGCCTTTCATTCTATTTGGTTTTCGCTCACAGGCGTGGATGAGAGGCTCTCTTTAGCCTTCGAGATTGGGCTTGTATGGGTCGTATGCCACAAAATGGGCCTATCTACTACGTTTGCTACCACACCCTCGACCGTGACAAAGATTATGAAATTAAAACCGCAGGTAGAGGGCTTGCCAATTTTCGGAAAAGGCGGGTATGGTCGGCCCTCTCGAGTTAAACGTAGTAAATAGGCCCTTTTCTTGGCGCGCGGTCAGCTCAATGCTAATCTCCGTGCCGGAACTGACCCAGTTGTTTGTAAGTTGCGGTGATATACGGACTGTTTGGCGCTTTGGAGCTTCAAAACAGTCCCTATCTCACCGCAACTTGGAAGGGGCAGGCGGTGTCGGATGAGTGGCGCTGGCTGGTTGGGGTGGTTTAGGCCTGTTTGCGGCACTTCCATTGTTTACGGCACCAACGCATGAGTGCTTTTACGACCGGGATGGTGATGAGTATTACCCAGGCGGGATGGGGTTGCCCCAGGCAGAGCCACATGTAGAGGAACCATGTCTCGGCACTGACTGAATAGACGACATCGATCAGCTTAGATAAGCGGCGTTGATCGATAAAGTCGCCAAGCGCGTAATAGACGGGAATCAAAAAGACGAGGAAGAGGCCCGTAGCCCATGTGCTGTAGACAATGCCGAGCACCAGATAGGCGAGAGCGACAAGTGCGGGGAAGGGGAATTTGTTCCATGCACGTCCGACCTTGGTGTGGAAATGCTTGCCATGATGGTCGAGCTTGTCGTGTGCTTCCTTCCAGCTGGAAAACGTCTCGCCGTCGATGGTGACGGTGCCATCGTCATTGGTATGCACGCTATGTCCATCGTCCTCAAGCGTATCGATATACAATCCGTCTGGCCCCACATGGACCTCTTCACCCTTGCGCTCGTTAGCCACATGGATGCCATTCCAACCAACATGGACCTCTTCGCCTTTGTTGGGATCAATAACGTGGATGCCGCGCGCGAGGGAAATATCGACAAGTGGCTTATCGCTGCAATCAGCGTGCTCAGTAGAAGCCTCAGCCTCTTCAGCCTTATCTGAAGCTTTGGTGCCGGCGTTGCTGTTCCGTGCCTCATCATCAGTCTGCGAGTCATCAGTGCTATCCACCGCCTCCCCATACAGCAGCTCATCCAGCGACACGCCATACAGCGCGGCGAGCGCAATAAGGTTATCGGTATCGGGCGAAGATTCGCTGCGCTCCCATTTACTGACAGCCTGACGACTCACGCCCAGCTGGGCGGCAAGCGCCTCCTGAGAAAGCCCGGCAGCCTTGCGGCGATCAACGAGCCGCTGTGCCATCGCAAGATCCATAGCAGTTCCTTTCATGTGGTGATCGTAATCGAATGAGCCGAGTATGCCGAGAACAACCGGTGGCGACCACCATTTCTAGTTAGAATCTGCTCCGACCCTACCGCAACTACCGGTAGCAACCCCTAACGACCAGCCATTTCAGGACAAATGTCAGTGCTACTCTCAGCTAAGAGCTTGCAACATCCCAAAATCTCAGCCCACGCTCTTGCAGCAATAAGACGAATAGCCTCGGCTGCCCTAGTTACCGCAGGAGGCCCCAGGGCTTACCTCCCAAATCTTTCCGCAGGTGCGATGGCGTTGTGGAGCGTTGTTTTGCCGCATCCCGAAGGGCCGACGACCACG
>URVD01000102.1 GCA_900551195.1 uncultured Collinsella sp. | reverse complement strand
GGATGGTTGACGCTCTGGTTGAGAGCCTGAACCTTGAAAGTTTCAGGAAGTTGTACATGCCAGTTCGAAAATGGACCTGCCGCATGATTGAATCTTTATTTCAACTTTACACCTAGGTTTACAGCTGTCTTGTCAGCTGTAAACCTAGGTGTCATACTAAAGCCCCAAGATTCGCCAAAAGAGAGGGGCCTTGATGGCACAGAGCGCGAACATGGATGCGTCGGAGCTTGCACGCGACATTGCGGCCGGCCTGGCATCGGCAACGACGGCAACGGAGCGCGCGGCATTGGTGCCCGCAGAGCTCGTCGAGGCCATTCAGCAACTTAAAACCCAGCGCGACGCGGTGATCCTGGCGCACTATTACGTGGCGCCCGAGGTCCAGGCTGTGGCCGATTACGTCGGCGACAGCTTCTACCTGGCTAAGCTCGCCAAGAGCCTGCCGCAGCAGACCATCGTGCTGTGCGGCGTGGAGTTTATGGGCGAGAGCGCCAAGCTGCTCAACCCCACCAAGACCGTGCTGCTGCCCGAGCCGGGCGCGGACTGCCCCATGGCTCACATGGTCAAGCGCGAGACGGTCGACGCGGCGCGCGCCGAGTACGGCGACGACCTTGCCGTGGTCTGCTACGTCAACTCCACGGTCGAGATCAAGAGCTGGAGCGACGTGTGCGTCACCAGCTCCAACGCCGTCAAGATCGTATCCGAGCTGCCACAGCAGCACATCCTGTTTATCCCCGATCAAAACCTGGGCCGCTTCGTAGCCGAGCGGGTGCCGCAAAAGCACGTCATCCTCAACAACGGCTACTGCCCGCGCCACCACATCATCACCGTCGAGCAGATTGTCGACGCGCAGGAGGCGCATCCCGATGCGCTCGTGCTGGCGCACCCCGAGTGCAAGGCCGACGTCCTGGCCGAGGCCGACTACATCGGCTCCACCGCCGGCATCATCAAGTACGCCGAGGAGTCGGACGCGAGCGAGTTCATCATCGTGACGGTCCGCGGCGTGCTCTACGAGCTCGAGCGCCGCTGCCAGAGCACCGGCAAGAAGTTCTACTTCCCCGCGGTGCAGCCCACCTGCGTCAACATGGATCTCATCACGCTCGAAAAGCTCGTGCACTGCCTGGAGACGGGCGAGGGCGAGGTGCAGATTGGCGTGTCGGACGAGGCCGCCGATCAGGCCAAGCTCACGCTCGACCGCATGCTCGAGTACGCGGCGCGCTAAGCCAATGTGACATGAGGGGCCATCCCTTATGCCACATTACAGGGGAGAGGATTCCTGTGGAAACCAAACAATACTCCGACATGGAGTGCGACGTCGTCATTGCCGGCTGTGGCGTGGCGGGCCTGTACGCGGCTCTCAACCTGCCGACGAGCACGCGCGTAATCATGCTCTCCAAGGGCGCCGTCGACGAGTGCGATTCGATGCTCGCGCAGGGCGGTATCTGCGTGCTGCCCGAAGGCTCTGACTACGATGCCTTCTTTGAGGACACCATGCACGCCGGCCATTACGAGAACCGCCGCGAGAGTGTTGACATCATGATTCGCTCGAGCCGTTCGGTCATCAACGACCTGCTAGCGATGGGCGTGGATTTTGAGCGCAAGGCCGACGGCAGCCTCAACTTTACCCGCGAGGGCGCGCACAGCCGTCCGCGTATTGCCTTCCATGCCGACATTACGGGCAAGGAGATCACGACCAAGCTGCTCCAGGCCGTTCGCAAGCTGGATAACGTGCAGATTTTGGAGCACGTGGCCATGACCGACATCCTGACGGGCGAGCGTGATGGCGCCACGGTGTGCACCGGTGTCGTCGCCGTTTCCGTGGACGAGGACAACTCGGTTCGTCCCGCCGACGAGCTGGCAAATGCCGCCGAGGGCGTGCATGCCGGCGAGCCGTTTAAGATCCATGCCCACCATACGCTGTGGGCGACGGGCGGTATCGGCGGCGTGTACGACCATTCGACCAACTACCCGCAGCTCACCGGTGACGCCTGCTACATCGCGCAGGAGCACGGCATCACGATGGAGCACCTGGACTACGTGCAGATCCACCCCACGGGACTGTTCTCGCCGCAGCCGGGCCGCACCTTCCTGATCAGCGAGAGCTGCCGCGGCGAAGGCGCGATTCTGCTCAATTCCGCCGGCGAGCGCTTTACCGACGAGCTGCAGCCGCGCGATGTTGTCGCCGCCGCTATTCGCGAGCAGATGAAGCAGGACGGCACCGAGCACGAGTGGCTGAGCTTTGCCCCCGTCGAGCGCGACGTGGTGACCGGGCACTTTGCCAACATCCGCGCGCGCTGTCTGGAGGACGGTCGCGACATCTTGGACGAGCCCATTCCCGTTACGCCCACGCAGCACTACTTTATGGGCGGCGTGTGGGTCGACAAGGACGGCCGCACCTCGATGCCCGAGCTCTACGCCGCTGGCGAGACGGCCTGCAACGGTGTTCACGGCAAGAATCGTCTAGCTTCCAACAGCCTGCTCGAGTCCCTAGTTTGGGGCCGCCGCGCTGCTTGGCGTATGCGCACCGGCGAGTCGCTGACCGTGGAGCAGGCCGGTGAGCCCGCGCTTGACGGACGTCACCGCGCCCTGAGCGCCGAGACCCTTGCAATCGATGATTTGGCCCGTGCTGCCGGCACACAGGCCGTGGAGGAGTAGACCATGAATCCCATTACCATGAAGCTCGTCGTCGATGATCTGATTTTGCAGGCTCTGCGCGAGGACATCACGTTTGAGGACGTGAGTACGGCGAGCGTGTGCCCTACGGCGCGCCCCGCTACCGTTGAGCTCATCGCCAAGGCCGATGGCATCATCGCCGGCTTGGATGTGTTCGCTCGCACTTTTGAGCTGCTGGATCCGCAGAGCTCCGTGTTGTTCGATGTTTCGGATGGCGACGAGGTGCATGCCGGCGACCATGTGGGTCAGGTGCGGGGCGATGCGCGCGTGCTGCTTTCGGGTGAGCGCGTGGCGCTCAACTACCTGCAGCGCATGAGCGGCATCGCTACCTACACGCACAGCATGGCCGCGGCGCTCGAGGGAACCAAGACCGTGCTCGTCGACACGCGCAAGACCACGCCGGGCATGCGCGTCTTCGAGAAGGCCGCGGTCGAGATCGGCGGCGGCAGCAACCACCGTTACAACCTGTCGACGGCCGTCATGCTCAAGGACAACCACATCGACGCCGCCGGCGGCGTGATGCGTGCGATCGAGATGGCGCGCGCCCATGCATCGTTTACCACGACGGTCGAGATCGAGTGCGAGAACCTGGACATGGTGCGCGAGGCCGTGGAAGCCGGCGCCGACATCATCATGTTCGACAACATGACCCACGACGACATGGCTGCCGCGATTGAGCTTATCGATGGCCGCGCCAAGACCGAGTGCTCGGGCAACGTGGACGCCAGCAACATTCGCGCCCTGGCCGATCTGGGTGTCGACTATATTAGCTCGGGCGCCCTGACGCACTCTGCGCCGATCCTCGACCTCTCGCTTAAGCACCTGCGTCTGCTGGACGGTAAATAATGAACGCCCGCGAGCGTCGCCGTGCCATCATGGGCGTGCTCGAAGGAGCCAAGGAGCCCGTTTCGGGCAGCGCACTTGCCCGCGAGGTTGGCGTGAGCCGTCAGGTCGTGGTTCAGGATATTGCCCTGTTGCGTGCCGATGGGCACGATATCGTGGCGACCAACCGCGGCTACGTGCTGCAGGAAGCCGCGAGTAGCCCCGCCGTGCCCACGCGTCTTGTTAAGGTGCGCCACGGCGTGGAGCAGGCGGTCGACGAGCTTACGAGTATCGTCGACGCGGGTGGCGCCGTGCTCAACGTGATCGTCAACCATCGTGTGTACGGCAAGATCACGGCCGACCTGGACATCCGCAATCGTCGCGATGTTGAGCGCTACCTGCACGATATCGAGAGCGGCAAGAGCTTTCCACTACTAACGGTGACGAGCGGCTACCACTTCCATCGCATCGCGGCGGAGGACGAGCAGACCCTCGACGAGATCGAGGCCATACTCAAGGAGAAGGGCTACCTTGCCGATTTAATGCCCTACGAGGATGATTTGTCCTAACCCGATACTGTCTATATAAGTTGCGGTGAAATAGTTCCTACAATCGGCACCTAAGCAATGAGCCAGGAACTATTCCACCGCAACTGCCAAGGTAGCCCCGTCCCCAATTAGCTGCCTGTACAAACAAAAGGAGGCCTCCGCGGCGATGCGGAAGCCTCCTTTTTTGTGCACGGTGTACTTTTGAGTGTGCAAGTGGGGGAGTTGTTACTCCTCGACGATCTCGGTGATCGCGCCAGCGGGGCAAGCGTCCTGGCAAGCGCCACAGGCGACGCAGGAGTCCTCGTCGGCGACGGTAGCGACGTCCTGGAGCTCCAGAACGCCAGCGGGGCAGGAGTCGACGCAAACGCCACAAGCGATGCACTCGTCGGCATCAATTACGGGATGAGCCATGGTAGTTTCCTCTCTGTTGACCGACGCTACAGGCGATGCGCGCCGGTTTGATTCGGGCAAAAACATACCACGGGAGCGACCGTTTGCAATACCCTCTGGCCGGCATCTTCATACCGTTCGCCGAGTATGCCAAGGTTTACTAAAAAACGCGCAGGTGGGGCCGTTGAGCTGCGCAAATGTTAGCTATAGGTGACTTGTAAT
Organism: uncultured Collinsella sp.; assembly: GCA_900551195.1. Classification (GTDB taxonomy): domain Bacteria; phylum Actinomycetota; class Coriobacteriia; order Coriobacteriales; family Coriobacteriaceae; genus Collinsella. The sequence goes on along the minus strand of URVD01000102.1, from coordinate 1,922 downwards.
ATTGACCTATTGAGCGCGCCTGCGGAAAGGGCATCCCGTTATTTGGCCGAAAACCGGGTCGCAGTTTCCGGTTGGGCCCGCTAGCGGAAACTGCGACCCGGTATCAGCTCTCAAAACGGGATACGGTTTCCGGTTGAGCCTTCAGACGGAAACTGCGACCCGGAATCTACGCTCAAACCGGGATGCGCTTGCCGCAAGGCAGCCCCAGGCACCTTCGGACCCAAACCTCAGGCATCTCTACATAGATCTCAATAGATCTGCCGAGAACTCAAACAGTGCATCTACCTGCACATTTGAGAACCTAAACTCTCAGAGATAAGAAATCTTATATGAATTGACTTAGATTTTGTATATTCCGGCCCATAAGGGGATACACTACATCCTGAAAGACAAGCCGAAGCGCCGCACGACAGACCGTCGAGGCGGCGCGAACGCACAAGAGAGAGGGAATTTCTAATGGGCAAGATTCTTGGTATCGACCTTGGTACTACTAACTCCGCAATGGCCGTTCTCGAGGGCGGTTCTCCGACCATTATCGTGAACGCCGAGGGCGACCGCACCACCCCGTCCGTCGTGGGCTTCCGTGCCGACGGCGACCGCGTCGTGGGTAAGGCCGCTAAGAACCAGGCTGTCACCAACCCCAAGAACACCGTGTTCTCCATCAAGCGCTTCATGGGCCGCAAGTACTCCGAGTGCACCTCCGAGATCAAGACCGTGCCGTATGAGGTCAAGGAGGGCCAGGGTGGCCGTGCCGTCGTCGACATCGAGGGCAAGGACTACACCGCCGAGCAGGTGAGCGCCATGACGCTCGCAAAGATGAAGGCCGACGCCGAGAAGTATCTGGGCGAGACCGTCACCGACGCCGTCATCACCGTCCCGGCTTACTTCAACGACGCCCAGCGTCAGGCCACCAAGGATGCCGGTAAGATCGCCGGCCTCAACGTCAAGCGTATCGTCAACGAGCCGACCGCTGCTGCTTTGGCCTATGGCCTGGACAAGCAGGGCACCGACCAGCGCATCCTGGTCTTCGACCTGGGCGGCGGCACCTTCGACGTCTCCATCCTCGACCTCGCTGACGGCGTGTTTGAGGTTCTGTCCACCTCGGGCGACAACCACCTGGGCGGCGACGACTGGGATCAGCGCGTCATCGACTGGATGGCCGATAAGTTCCAGCAGGAGAACGGTGTCGACCTGCGTCAGGACCCCATGGCCCTGCAGCGTCTGAAGGAGGCCGCCGAGAACGCCAAGAAGGAGCTCTCCGCCGCCCAGCAGACCACCATCAACCTGCCGTTCATCACCATGAACCAGTCCGGCCCGCTGCACCTCAACTACACGCTGACCCGCGCCGAGTTCGAGAAGATCACCCGCGACCTGCTCGAGCGCTGCAAGCAGCCTGTCACCAACGCCCTGCGCGACGCCAAGCTTAAGCTCTCCGATCTGACCGAGGTCATCCTCGTCGGCGGCTCCACCCGTATGCCCGCCGTCCAGGAGCTCGTCAAGACCATGACCGGCAAGCAGCCTAACATGTCCGTGAACCCCGACGAGGTCGTTGCCGACGGCGCTGCCGTCCAGGGCGGCGTGCTCACCGGCGACGTCGAGGGCATCCTGCTGCTCGACGTTACCCCGCTGTCGCTGGGTGTCGAGACCATGGGCGGCATCATGACCAAGATGATCGACCGCAACACCACGATCCCGACCTCCAAGACCGAGGTCTACTCCACCGCTGCCGACAACCAGACCAGCGTCGAGATCAACGTGCTCCAGGGCGAGCGCGAGCTTGCTCGCGACAACAAGTCGCTCGGTAAGTTCCAGCTGACCGGCATCCCGGCTGCCCGCCGCGGTGTGCCGCAGATCGAGGTCACCTTCGATCAGGTTGTAATTTCAAAATAGTTTCTACACTAGGATTGTGAATTACACCGATT
>URVD01000101.1 GCA_900551195.1 uncultured Collinsella sp. | reverse complement strand
GGCTGGGCGGCAACGGCAGAGCTGCTCGTCGCGGCTCGTTCGTAGCGCGGTCCTATCGTTCTGAGCCATATCTTTTCGAGAGAGAATCTGGTGAGGTAATGTCCGATATCGAGAATCCGGCAGGCGACACGCGCCCGATCGGTGTGTTCGATTCTGGCCTGGGCGGTCTGACGGTTGCGCGCGCCATCGCGACGGCGCTGCCGCACGAGTCCGTCTACTACTTCGGCGACACCAAACGCTGCCCCTACGGCACGCGCACCGAGGATGAGGTGCGCTCGTTTGCGTTGCAGGCGGGCCGTTGGCTGTCGAAGCACGACGTCAAGATTATGGTCATCGCCTGCAACACGGCGACAGCTGCGGCCTTACGTCTGGCCCAGCAGGTGCTCGACGTTCCCGTGATCGGCGTGATCGCGCCGGGTGCCCGTGCGGCAATCAACAGCACCCGTTCGCGTCGCGTGGGCGTGCTCGCCACCAACCTCACCATTCGCTCGGGCGCTTACACGCGCGCCATTCAGGATCTAGATGCCGGCGTCGACGTATACGGCTGCCCCGCCTCGAGCTTTGTCGAGGTTGTCGAACACGAGCTCGCCTCGGGTGCGCATCTGCAAGAGCAGTGGCTTGAGAACGAGGACATCTTCGATACGCCTGCCGTGCGTGCGCTGGTGGGTGCCACGGTTGAGCCACTGCGCGACCACGGTATCGATACCGTGGTGCTCGGCTGTACGCATTTTCCGCTGTTGGTGGGACCTATCCGCCATGCGCTGGGGTCTGGGGTGCGCGTCGTGAGTTCCGCCGAGGAGACCACGCGCGAGCTGACCGATATTCTCACGCGCCGCGAGCAGCTGGCGGGCGACGCCGCCGAGCCGCAGCATCGTTTTGCCACGACGGCCGATAACATTGCCGAGTTTGCGGTGGCGGGCAGCTTTATCTTTGGTCAGCCGCTCAAGAGCATTGAGCATATCGATATCGATGAGCTGAAATAGATGTAAGGCCGCCGTCAGAGCCTTCGCCACACCTTTTGCCGAAAGGATTTTTCTATGGAGTACATGCAGGTCAACCGCGCCAACGGTCGCGCCGCCAACGAGTTGCGCCCCGTTAAGCTCACCCGTGGCGTCATGAAGCACGCCCACGGCTCGTGTTTTGCCGAGTTCGGTGACACGCGCGTGCTTTGTGCCGCCACCATCGAGGAGGGCGTGCCGGGCTGGCGCAAGGGTGCCAAGGCCGGTTGGGTAACCGCAGAGTATGCCATGCTGCCGGCATCGACCGGCAAGCGCTGCAAGCGCGAGCACGCCAACCGCAAGGGCCGCTCCATGGAGATTGAGCGCCTCATTGGCCGCAGCCTGCGTACCGTCGTCAACATGAAGGCGCTCGGCGAGTACACCGTTACCGTCGACTGCGATGTGATCCAGGCGGATGGCGGCACGCGTACGGCGAGCATTACCGGTGCCTGGGTGGCGCTGCACGACGCCCTTGCTATGTGGGTCGAGGCCGGCAAGATCGAGCGCATCCCGCTCACGGGCCAGGTCGCCGCGATTTCCATGGGAGTTGTCGACGGCAACACCCTGCTCGACCTGGATTATTCTGAGGACAGTCACGCCGAGGTCGACATGAATCTTGTCGCCACCGATACCGGTGAGATGATTGAGCTCCAGGGCACTGGCGAGCAGGCTCCCTTCGACCGCAAGCGCCTCAATGCCCTGCTCGATTTGGGCGACAAGGGTATTGCCGAGCTCATCGAGCTCCAGCGCCAGGCCCTCGTCTAACCTGCCAAAAAGGGACAGGTTTATTTTGGCAGGTTTTATCTGGGAAAACGTCGAAGTATAAGACTGCCGCTGATTAAGAGGGGAGAGAGGCCGAAGCCTCGTCGTCCTCGACACGGCATTGCTGTAGAGACAAGGAGACCACTCATGGCACTTGAGAAGATCGACATCGACACTCTCGATCCGGCGGCGACCATCGTCGTGGCAACGGGCAACGCCCATAAGCTCACCGAGATTGAGGCCATTTTGGGCAAGGTCATGCCCGAGGTTCGCTTTGTGGCGTTGGGTCAGCTGGGTGATTTTGAGGACCCCGAGGAAAACGGCACGACGTTTTTGGAGAACGCCATCATCAAGGCGCAGGCCGCGGTAGAGGAGACGGGGCTTATGGCCATCGCCGACGATTCGGGCCTGGTCGTTGATGCCCTGGACGGTGAGCCGGGCGTGTACAGCGCACGCTATGCGGGCGTGCACGGCGATGATGCCGCCAACAATGCCAAGCTCCTCGTTAACCTGGAAGGCGTGGCAGACGAGGACCGCACCGCACGCTTTATGAGTGTCGTCGCGCTCATCGACACGGACGGTTTGGTCACCTATGGTGAGGGCGCCTGCGAGGGCGTTATCGCGCACGAGGGCCGCGGCGATCACGGCTTTGGCTACGACCCGCTGTTCCTGCCGGTCGACACGCCGGGCAAGACCATGGCCGAGCTGACGGCGGACGAGAAGAACGCCATCAGCCATCGATTCCATGCGCTCGAGCATCTGTCCGCCAAACTGACGGGCGAGGAGTAAGCCGTGCGTGCGGTGGTGCAGCGCGTGCTCAATGCCGGCGTGACAGTCGACGGCGAGTGCGTGGGCAAAATTGGGCGCGGCTATCTGGTGCTGCTGGGCGTGGGCCACGGCGACACGCGCGCCGAGGCCGATAAACTGTGGGGCAAGCTCCGGGGCTTGCGCATTAACGAGGACGAGAACGGCAAGACCAACCTGGCACTTGCCGATGTCGACGGCGAGGTTCTCGTAGTGTCGCAGTTCACGCTGTTCGCCGACGTGCACAAGGGCAATCGCCCGAGCTTCATCAAGGCCGGCAAGCCCGAGCATGCCGATTTCATGTGGATCAAGTTCGACGAGGCGTTGCGCTCCGGGGGAGTGCCGGTGAAGGAAGGTCGTTTCGGTGCGCATATGCGGGTCGGACTGGTCAATGACGGGCCGGTGGCCATCGTCATCGACACCGAGCATGACATGCCTGACGGAACACGCTGAATTGCGATAGTAATTTGACATCATTTCCCGTTCCCTCCAATATGTTACTAAAGCGCTTTAGTCTTCTGCGGGCGAGGGCGCATGTCGATATGTTTCCCATGAACGGGCAGCACAATGATGTGGCCGCACAAGCGGCAGAGATAAGGGGAGTGAACAGCAGATGTTCCTGAAACCTGAACAGCAACTGGAGCGGTGCAAGCGCATAGTGCGCCAGCGCGTGGACCCTCATATCCACCCATCGATCGCACAGCTTGCGGTGGAGTCCTTTGACATTCCCGGAGAGCCGATGCCCACTGACGAGTTCTTCGAGAAGCTCAATCGAGGTGACATCGACTTCAAGCCGTTTACGCTCGGCGGTGAATGGGGCACCACATGGGGCACAGTCTGGTTCCGCCTGACCGGTACCGTGCCGGCCGGCTACCCGAAAGGCAAGCCGCTGGAGCTCATCCTCGACCTCGGCTGGTACCCGCACTCCTGCGGCGGCCATATCGAGGGCCTCGTCTACCGTGCCGACGGCACCGCCATCAAAGCCGTACACCCGCTCAACTATTGGGTGCCGTTCATGGATGCCGAGGGCAACGCGCAAGTGCCGGTCGCCGAAGACGGCAGCTTCACCCTGTACCTCGAAGCCGCCAGCAACCCGCTGCTGCTCGGCGTGCCTCCGTTCATTGAGACCGAACTGGGCGACCATGCCACCGGCAAGCCGGACGAGCCGTACGTATTCAAGTCCGCCGATCTGGCCGAATTCGATGAACGCTACGAGAACTACTCCGTCGATCTCGACGTGGTGAGCTCCCTGATGGAATTCGCCGACAAACAGTCGCCGCGCTACTGGCAACTCGCCAAAGCATTGCAGCGTTCGCTGAACGCCTACGACGAGCGCAACCCCGAATCCGTGGAAGCCGCGCGCGCAGCACTCGCCGGCGTACTGGCCAAGCCGGCCAATGCCTCGGCCATGAACGTCAGCGCCATCGGCCACGCGCATATCGACTCCGCATGGCTGTGGCCGGTGCGCGAGACCCGCCGCAAGGTGGCCCGCACCGTATCCAACGCATTGGCGCTGATGGACGCCGACCCCGACTTCAAATACGCGATGAGCTCCGCCCAGCAGTACGCCTGGCTGGAAGAGGATCATCCGGACATCTTCAAGCGCATGAAACAGCGCATCGAAGAAGGCCGGTTCATCCCGGTCGGCGGCATGTGGGTGGAAGCCGATGGCATGTTGCCCGCCGGTGAGTCACTGATCCGCCAGATTGCATATGGCCGCAAATACTTCAAGGAACATCTCGGTGTGGAGCCCAAGGGCGTATGGCTGCCGGACAGCTTCGGCTACACCGGCGCATGGCCGCAGATCGCCCGCCGTGCCGGGTACGAATGGTTCCTCACGCAGAAGATCTCGTGGAACGACACCACCAAGTTCCCGCACCACTCGTTCATGTGGGAAGGCATCGACGGTTCGCGCATCTTCACCCACTTCCCGCCGGCGGATACCTATGCCGCCTGGTGCAAGATTCAGGAACTCGACTACGCCGAGAAGAACTTCCAGGACAAAGACCTTGCCGACCGCTCGCTTCTGCTCTTCGGTTTCGGCGACGGCGGTGGCGGCCCCACGCGCAACATGATGGAGCACCTGCACCGCTACGAGAACCTCGAAGGTGTCTCCAGGGTAACTATTGAGAGCCCGAACGATTTCTTCGACAAAGCCCACCGACAGATCGAAAAGAACGCCGGAGAGGAAATGCCCGTCTGGAAGGGCGAGCTGTACCTCGAACTGCACCGTGGCACCTTGACCTCGCAACAGGACATGAAACGCGGCTGTCGCCAAGAGGAATCGCTGTTGCGCACGGTCGAATACCTGGGCGCGGCCGCCACGTTGGCCGACCAGAACTACGCCTATCCGCGCGAGGAGCTGGACCGCATATGGAAGACGCTGCTGCTGAACCAGTTCCATGACGTGCTGCCGGGGTCGGCCATCGCATGGGTGCACCGCGAAGCCCGCGAGGACTATCGCCGCGACCTGAAGCGTCTCGCTGAAATCGCCCAAGACATGTGCGCCGTGCTGCGCAAGGCCAACCCGCAGGCCGACTTGCTCGCCGAGGCCCGCATCAGTCAGTTCCGCAATGACGGCGCGTCTTGGCATGCCAGCCGCATCAACGAACCGACCGACGCGCTTTCCGTACTGACCCAGACATTGGACAACGGCCGTGTACTGCTGGCCAACGGCGTACTGTCCGTCACCATCGAGGCCGACGGTACGATCTCGTCGCTGCTTGACGAGGAGCATGGCCGTGAACTGGTTCCGGCCGGCACCCGATTGGGCCAATACGAACTGTTGAGGGACGAACCCGCCGTTTGGGATGCCTGGGAGATCGAACGCGAATCCCTGCTCATGGCGAATGCCATGACCGGATCAATCGAATCGGTCGATACCGAAAACGGTGCGGCACGAGTCCGTGTGCGTACCGCCGACGATGACACCGTCATCACCACCACCATCACGCTGCGCCCCGGTTCACACACGCTCGATTTCCACGCCGACATTGACTGGCACGAACGTGAACGCTTCCTCAAAGTCGATCTGCCGCTGGGTATCGTGGCCGACCAAGCAACATACGACTGCCAGTATGGTCTGGTCCGCCGCCCAATCGTCAAAAACACCGCATCCGACGAAGCCAAGTATGAGAGCAGCACGAACCGCTTCGCCCTTATCGGCGACGCCGGTTACGCGGCGGCCGTCATCAACGGATCGGTGTACGGGTCCGATGCCACGCCGATCGCCGAGAACGCCGCCGAAGGTCGTGACTCGGGCACCATGTTCCGACTGTCGCTGCTCTCCGCGCCGACCTTCCCCGACCCGATATCGGTGCGCATGAGTTCGACTGGTCCGTGGTGGCCAACGCCACGGTGGGCCGTGCGCTTGACGCCGCTTGCGCACTCAACGCACCGACGCTTCATGACATGCCCGACTTGGCGCCGCTCGCCTCGATCGAGTCAGCAAACGGCACCGTGGTGTTGGACTGGATAAAGCTGGCCGACGATGGCTCCGGAGACCTGATTGTGCGCGCCTATGAGGCGGCCGGTGGCAGGGCCGATGCCACGCTGCACGTCTGCCCGGCGCTCGCAGGCGCTTCGGTGCATGAGACCAACGTGTTGGAAGGCGACGATTTGGCCGCCGACCTGCCGGTCGCGCTGCAAGACGGTACACAGAACGCCGAAGGCGCCACACTGCACTTCGGCCCGTTCCAGCTCGCCACCCTGCGCGTCACGCGCTGAATTTTCGCCTGACGCTTCTGCCTCCTTGTACCATGAGGGGGCAGAAGTATGTCGTATTACGGTTTCTCCAATTACCATTACTCCCACCCCTACCACCAGACACAGCAAAGGAGTTGAACTCTCCATGTTTCTTCTGCCCAATCAGCAGTTGGAGCGCTGCGACCGCGTCATGCAGCAGCGCGTCAAACCGCATATCCACACCACACTCGCCGCATGCACCTTGCGTTCGTTCCACAATCCCGGCGAACCGGTGCCCTCCAGCGAATTTCTAGCCAAAGTGCGCAACGGCCAAGTGCCCTTCGAACCTTTCCGCGTTCCCGGCGTTTGGGGCACCGCATGGGGCACCACATGGTTCGAGGTGAACGGCCACATCGACATGGCGGCGGTCAAGGGCCGAAAAGT
>URVD01000100.1 GCA_900551195.1 uncultured Collinsella sp. | reverse complement strand
CAAAAAGCGGATTAACTGGAACGTCGAGCGCCGGCATGCCGGTAGAGGTCTCATCCAGATCGGCTGCAGCCCAGGAATCGTAGGCAACCTGATGGGCAACGGGCTCATCGAGCCTTGTGACCGGAGGCTTGCGTGCCGCAGGAACAGGCAACTGCCGGGCGCTGTACATAACGGTGCTGTCGGCCGATTTGCTCCGCGTCGCTGCGGCGAGAAATGCCGCCGTCTCGGACGGGTCGCTTGCGGGGCGGGGAGCGGGCGTGGGCGCCGAAGTGGGTGCGGCCTTAACCTCGGGCGTCGAAACAAGCGACTGCGCAGGAGTCGGCACAGATGCGGGCTTAGGCGCAAGTGCGGGATTGGGGCTTGACGGGCGAGCCCCACCGCCCATGAGTTCGTCGGCGGTCCACGGGCGATCATCCATCACGTCGTCAAGGCTCAGCGAAAACAGGTCGTCTTCACCCTCATCGAACATGCGGTGCACATGTCCACCAATTGCCGGAATCAATCCGCGACCGGTGCATGATGCCTTGCTCAACGCCATTCTGTTCCACCCTTTCGAAATACTAATGACATCGATTATATGGAACTTTCCAAGCGGCTCGGTCTTGGATTCATGCTTTCCAGAACTCGCGCCCAAAAGGGGAGGGGCAATCCAGGCGAGTGCCTACTTGTCGCCTGTTGCCGCCTTGGCCTCATTGAGGTAGCTATAGAAGCTGTACTTGGAGATGCCAAAGAACTCGCAGGCGCGCTCGCTCGACTTGGAAATGAGGAAGGCGCCGCGACGGTCGAGGTAGCCAATGGCACGAATGCGCTCGTCTTTGGTCATGAGTGCCGCGGGCTTGCCCACAAACTGTTCGCACTCGTGCAGCAGGTCCTCGAGCAGGTCGCCGATGTTCTTGGTAATGGGCTCGGGCTCGGTGTAGCCCGTGCCGCCGGTGCCGGTAAAGGCGTCGAGCGAACGCTCAAAAGCCTTCATAAGCGTAATGTCAAAGTTGATGCCCAAAATGCCGACGGGCTTGCCCTCATCGTTGCGGATAAAGATGGTCGAGGACTTGAGCAGCTTGCCATCGGCGGTTTTGGTGAGGTACGGCTCGCGGTCGTGCACGTCGGTGGTGCCCTCGTGCATGGACTCAAACACAATATGGCTGGGGCCGTCACCCAGTTTGCGCCCGCTGACGTGGCCGTTTTCGATCACTACGATGGAGCGGTCCACGTCCTCGGTCTCCAGGTCGTGGACGACGACTTCGCAGTTGGGGCCAAATTGGAGCGCCAGGCCGTGTGCAAGGCGCTTGTAAAACTCAATCTGTGCGGGGGTCATGGGTGCCTTCCTAAAAATTAGTTTGGGCACACTTTGCCATAAACCACACTTGACCGCAAACAAATCCATCAACAAGGCAATTCATGACCGTTCGGCGCCGAAAAAGTACCGATTACGGCAACAAACAATTTGTTAGGTTTACCAATCAAAAAGTGTGATAGAACAGTGCTAACAAACTTTTTGTTTGGCATCCACATAAAAGTTCAGTCGCATGAATGGGAATGGGCTGAAACGCGTATGCGGGGGCCGGCAAGAGAGAACTTAAGGAGTTCACCGTATGGCCGATAAGATCCAGTGGGCGGGCAACACGATGCCCAAGAGCGATGACAAGCACTTGGGAATCATGAGCCTCGACCACGTGAAGAAGGCCCGCGCCTTCCACCAGTCGTTCCCCCAGTACACCGTCACTCCGCTTGCCCGTCTGGATGGCCAGGCCGCGCGCCTGGGCCTGTCCAACCTGTGCGTTAAGGACGAGAGCTATCGCTTTGGCCTCAACGCTTTTAAGGTCCTGGGCGGTTCGTTTGCCATGGCCAACTACATTGCCGACGAGACAGGCAAGGACGTTGCCGAGTGCACCTTCGATTACCTGACCTCCGATCAGCTTGCCAAGGACTTTGGCCAGGCCACCTTCTTTACCGCCACCGACGGCAACCATGGCCGCGGCGTGGCATGGGCTGCCAACAAGCTGGGCCAGAAGGCCGTCGTGCACATGCCCAAGGGTTCCACCAAGCCCCGCTTTGATAACATCGCCGCCGAGGGCGCCACGGTGACCATCGAAGAGGTCAACTACGACGAGTGCGTGCGCATGGCCGCTGCCGAGGCCGATGCCTGCGAGCGCGGCGTCATCGTTCAGGACACCGCCTGGGAGGGCTACGAGAAGATCCCGTCCTGGATCATGGAGGGCTACGGCACCATGGCTTCCGAGGCTGCCGAGCAGCTGCGCGAGATGGCCATCAACCGCCCGACGCACGTCTTTGTCCAGGCTGGCGTGGGCTCGCTCGCCGGCGCCGTGGTGGGCTACTTCACCAACCTGTATCCCGATAACCCGCCCACCTTCGTCGTGGTCGAGTGCGCGCCTGCCGCCTGCCTGTACAAGGGCGCTGCCGCCGGCGACGGCGATCCGCGCATCGTGGACGGCGACATGCCCTCCATCATGGCCGGCCTGTGCTGCGGCGAGCCCAACATCCTGGGTTGGGATATCCTGCGCAACCACACCACCGCCTTCGTGTCCTGCCCCGACTGGGTCACCGCTCGCGGCATGCGCACCCTGGGCGCTCCCGAGAAGGGCGACCCGCGCGTTATCTCCGGCGAGTCCGGCGCCGTGACCACCGGTCTGGTCGAGACCCTTATGCTCGATCCCGAGTACGCCGAGCTCAAGGAGCTCATCGGCCTGGACAAGACGAGCTCCGTGCTCTGCTTCTCCACCGAGGGCGATACGGATCCCGACCAGTATCGCCGCATTGTTTGGGAAGGCGAATATCCCACTTGCTAATCGTTGGGGCGGAGTAAATAGGTATCGCTCCGCCACCTCAAAGGTAGATTCCTTCGTTTGAAAGGTTATGAACAATGGCTAAAGAACTCGATTTCGACGCTATCAAGGCTGCTGCTGAGTCTCATCGTGCTGATATGACTCGCTTCCTGCGCGCTATGATCTCCCATCCCTCTGAGTCCTGCGAGGAGGGGGAGGTTGTTGCTTGCATCAAGGCCGAGATGGAGAACCTTGGCTATGACGAGGTCAAGGTCGACGGCCTGGGCAACGTTATGGGCTTTATGGGCGAGGGCGACAAGATCATCGCCATCGACTCCCACATCGACACCGTCGGCATCGGCAACATCGAGAACTGGGATGCCGATCCCTACGAGGGCTACGAGACCGATGAGATCATCTACGGCCGCGGCGGCTCCGACCAGGAGGGCGGCATGGCTTCTGCTACCTACGCTGCCAAGATGATGAAGGACATGGGCCTCATCCCCGAGGGCTACAAGATCATGGTCGTCGGCACCGTCCAGGAAGAGGACTGCGACGGCATGTGCTGGCAGTACATCTACAACAAGGACGGCATTAAGCCCGAGTTCGTCATTTCCACCGAGCCCACCGACGGCGGCATCTATCGCGGTCACCGCGGCCGCATGGAGATCCGCGTCGACGTTCACGGCACCTCCTGCCACGGCTCCGCTCCCGACCGCGGCGACAACGCCATCTACAAGATGGCCGACATCATCGCCGACGTCCGCGCCCTCAACAACAACGGCTGCGACGAGTCGACCGACATCAAGGGCCTCGTCAAGATGCTCGACCCCAAGTACAACCCCGAGCACTTCGAGGACGCCCGCTTCCTGGGCCGCGGCACCTGCACCGTCAGCCAGATCTTCTACACCAGCCCCAGCCGCTGCGCTGTCGCTGACTCCTGCGCCATCTCCATCGACCGTCGCATGACCGCCGGCGAGACCTGGGAGTCCTGCCTGGACGAGATCCGTAACCTGCCGGCCGCCAAGAAGTACGGCGACGACGTGAAGGTCTCCATGTACATGTACGACCGTCCGTCCTGGACCGGCGAGGTCTACGAGACCGAGGCTTACTTCCCCACGTGGATCAACAAGGAGACCGCTCCGCACGTCAAGGCCCTCGTCGACGCCCACAAGGCCATGTTCGGTGACGAGCGCATCGGCTGCGAGCCCAGCATGGACAAGCGCACCGGTCGTCCGCTGTGCGACAAGTGGACCTTCTCCACGAACTGCGTTTCCATCCAGGGCCGCTACGGCATCCCCTGCGTTGGCTTTGGCCCGGGTGCCGAGTCTCAGGCTCACGCTCCCAACGAGGTCACCTACAAGGACGACCTGGTCACCGCTGCCGCCATGTATGTGGCTGCCCTGAACCTCTACGATCCGAGCCAGGCCGATGGCGACGCCACCGTGTTCCGCGCCGGTCTGACCAACAACAAGATCGATTAGTCCCATTCCTCGATCTTGTTGAGCCGGGGGCCGCTCGTGTCCCCGGCGCCCCCTGTTGACTTGGGGCCCGCGGTCGTTATCTCCCATGCTTCCTCAACGGTAGCGGGTCCTCGTCATAGCGCTCTGCATGTTCTGGCCACACGCACATGCCGGGGCACATCTACTCATTGCGATCGTTTCACCTTTAGAAAGGACATTTACATGGACGCTAAGTTTACCGAGCTCGTCGAGCAGCTGAACGGCCTCGATTTTAAGGGCATGTACGGCAGCGACTTCCTGCACACCTGGGACAAGACCACCGATGAGCTCAAGGCGCTCTACATCGTCGCCGACGCCCTGCGCGAACTGCGTGAGAACAACGTTTCGTCCAAGATCTTCGATTCGGGTCTGGCCGTCTCGCTGTTCCGTGACAACTCCACCCGTACGCGCTTCTCCTTCTCTAAGGCAGCCAACCTGCTCGGCCTTGAGCTGCAGGACCTGGACGAGAAGAAGTCCCAGATCGCTCACGGCGAGACCGTTCGCGAGACCGCTACCATGATCTCCTTCATGGCCGACGTCATCGGCATCCGCGACGACATGTACATCGGCAAGGGCGACGCCTACATGGCCGAGGTCTCCGAGTCCGTGCAGCAGGCCTACGAGGACGGCGTTCTGGATCACCGTCCCACGCTCATCTCCCTGCAGTCCGACTCCGATCACCCCACGCAGTCCTCTGCCGACATGCTCTACCTCATCAACGAGTTTGGCGGCCTCGAGAACCTCAAGGGCAAGAAGGTCGCCGTTACCTGGGCCTATTCGCCCTCTTACGGCAAGCCGCTGTCCTGCCCGCAGTCGCTGATCAGCCTGCTGCCCCGTTTTGGCATGGACGTCACCCTGGCCCACCCCGAGGGCTACGACCTCATGCCCGAGGTCGTCGAGCGCGCCAAGGGCTATGCCGCCGAGTCCGGCACCACCTTTAAGCAGGTCAACACCATGGCTGAGGCCTTCGAGGGCGCCGACATCGTGATCCCCAAGAGCTGGGCTCCGTTTGCCGCCATGGAGAAGCGTACCAACCTGTACGCCGAGGGCGACGACGCCGGCATCGCTGCGCTCGAGAAGGAGCTGCTCGCTCAGAACGCTACGCATCAGGATTGGTGCTCCACGACCGAGCTCATGGAGAAGACCGCCAACGGCCAGGACACCATCTTTATGCATCCGCTGCCCGCCGACATCTCCGGTGTCTCCTGCGAGCACGGCGAGGTCAACGCCGACGTCTTCGATATGCACCGCGTGGGCATGTACAAGGAGGCCAGCTACAAGCCGTACGCCATCGCAGCCATGATGTTCCTGCAGAAGGTTGCCGATCCCGCCGCTACCCTCAAGGCCCTCGACGAGCGCAACACCGCCCGTTGGTTCCAGGCCTAAAGCTGGGCTGAGAAATGGCTAAGCGTATTGTTGTCGCCCTGGGTGGAAACGCCCTCGGCGCCAACCTTCCCGAGCAGATGGAGGCCGTCAAGACGACTTCCAAGGCTATCGTCGACCTGATCGAGGAGGGCAACGAGGTTGTCGTCGTGCATGGCAACGGTCCCCAGGTGGGTATGATCGCCAACGCGATGGCCGAGCTCACGCGCTCTAACCCTCAGAAGTACGTTCCCTGCCCGCTGTCCGTTTGCGGCGCCATGAGCCAGGGCTACATTGGCTATGACCTGCAAAATGCGCTGCGCGAGGAAATGCTCGACCGCAATATCGACAAGGGTGTCGCCACCGTGCTCACCCAGGTCGAGGTTGCGGCAGACGACCCGGCCTTTGCCGACCCGGTCAAGCCGATCGGTCCGTGGATGAGCGAGGCCGAGGCCAAGGAGCTGGAGGCCGACCGCGGCTACCAGTTCATCCACGACGAGAAGCAGGGCTTCCGTCGCGTGGTGGCTTCGCCCAAGCCCGTGAACATCGTCGAGCTCGACACCATCAAGTCGCTCGTCGAGTCCAACCACGTGGTGATCTCCTGCGGCGGTGGCGGCATTCCCGTCACCAAGGCCCAGGGCAACCACCTTAAGGGCGCTGCCGCCGTCATCGATAAGGACTTTGCGGCCGAGAAGCTCGCCGAGCAGCTCGATGCCGATGCCCTGATTATCCTGACGGCCGTGGAGAAGGTTGCCATTGGCTTTGGCACCGACCACGAGCAGTGGCTCGACACGCTGACCGCGGCTGACGTAAAGCGTCTGTCCGAGGCCAACGAGTTCGGTCGCGGCTCCATGCTGCCCAAGGTCCAGGCCGCCTCGACGTTTGCCGAGAGCAAGCCGGGCCGCACGGCGCTCATCACGCTGCTCGAGAAGGCGCGTGACGGTCTTGCCGGCAAGACCGGTACCACGTTTACCGGCGACGCTGAGTAGGCATATCTGCACCATTGAGGAGGGTGCCCTGCGTCGCGGGGTGCCCTCCTTTGTGCTATGGGGAGCCAAGAGGCGTTCGCTGGAAAACGAGTGCGTGCCTGTTCCGACGGAGTGTGAGCTTGCTATGAGATCGG
>URVD01000099.1 GCA_900551195.1 uncultured Collinsella sp. | reverse complement strand
GAGCCGATGCCAATAGACTGGATTCTTTTGATCGCCGTAGGCTCGGTCGACGGAATCGAGGAGCTGGTGCAGAATCTCATCGGTCATTTGCTTGTCGTCAAAGCTCCTGCCGTCAAAAAGGAAATACGGATCATTGGGCTCGCCGTCGCCAATAAAGAGCAGCGCGCGACCCTCGGCCTTTTTGGCAATGGTGTTGGGAAGAAGCACAATGCTCTTTAGCAGGCCGAGGTCACAAAGAAGGCGACGTCCATCTACGGCTCGCGCCAGATTGAACAGACGGTCCGAAATCTGAATGACGGCCGTGGCATGGGACTGAGAGCAGGCAATGGATGCCGCAAGAAAGATGTAGTACCACTCAGTGACCGAAAGCAGATCGGGGATGCCTGCGCTGCGTTGCAGCTGCTTCGAGCGCGTTCTGAGGAAATCCAGGACTCGCGCATTTGCCGCATCGATAGATGCCGGGAATTGGGATAGCGGTCGTAGCTCGGGGGGCCTGCAGTAAATGAGTGCTGATTCGTACGTGTGAGAGGCTGCGTCCTGCTCGTAGTCGTACAAAAAGATATTCTCCTCGATGGCAGTAAACGTCGACGTCGGGACTTTGACTCGGTTTTTGCAAACGCAAGCGGGCACATAATCCCATTCGTCGGTTGCTTCGTTGTAAACGCGGTCCTCAAACTCAAACGAGGCGGCCGAAGGTCGCTTGAGGTCAATCCCCAAAACAGACCACGAGGGGCCATCGACGTGCTCGCTCGAAAACTCAAAATCGCGACAGCACAGTTCAATGAGCCTTTTCGTTCTCGACGAAGGCTGATATTTCTCGACCATATGAGACACAAGATCCGATAGATATCGGCTCATATATGGCTTGAGATCTTCGTTTAAGCGAAGAGTTGCAAATTCTGCTTTAGTTTTGAGCATGCGCACCTCCTGCATATTCCCTATATTGCGCGGTTCGCTGACTGGCCCGTCGCGGCTCAATTGCCTTCAGTCTACAAGAAGAGCAGTTGCGGCGTTTTTCAGACGGGGCACTCAAATGAAAAAGAAAAAAATCGAATGGTGCGTATGAGGCCGTACGCATTGGGTAATATTTCGCTAGATACTAACACTAAGAGATTTGCATATCTCCTAGTTGTATCAAGCTACAGTGGATAAACCAACTAGTTGTTTCAGCAACGAAAGGACAGCTAATGAACGGATACGACATGTACAGAATCGAGCCGGACGCCCCCAAGAAGCCAACGGCTATGAATATTTTCGGCATGATTCTGCAAACCGTCTTTGCGGTTGTACTCTACGTGGTCGCCATCGACATGATGTGCTTGCTGACGACGTGGCTCGGCGGGTTTATGTTCGAGATTAGCGAGAGCAACACGGTGATCCCGCTCCATTCATGGCGCCTGGTGGCGTTTAGGGTGTACTGGGTTGTGCTGGGCGCGGCGTTTGTTGCGGCGCTTGCCCACAAATGGATCGTGCTGTTAACGGGAGGGCGCGAATCCGACATGTGCGAGCTGCTCGGTGCAATCGAGAGCGCGGGCGCATTTGCATCCGTCGTCTGCGCGATCGTCTGTTTGCTGGGCTATACCGCGGCATTTGATTGTTGGGCTGGCGTCACCGGAAAGATGGCTTCGGATTCCCGTGCAAATGATTACCTGCTTTGGGCGGTTGTCTTAACCATCGGAACGATTGTCGAGTGGCGAATTGTCGAAGGGGTCCTTAACGCTCTATTTCCCGATGAGCACAAGTTCCACGGGCTTCGCTTTGCATCCGCCTGCGTGGTTACTCCTCTGCTTGCGCTTGTACCCACCACGCTGGTCATCATCGTGTGCGCGCTGGTGGTGGGCCTTTTTGCCGGGATTCTGTTTGCATCGCTTGCGATCCCCGTGGTTATCACGGTTATTGGCATTGCCATCGCTATGAGTCGCTAACCCACAACGCAATCCAAATATCTCGCATGAAGAAAGGAACGACCATGTCGGTATTCTCTAACGCTCAAAAGCTTCTGCTGCTTGCCATACTTACCGCTCTTATGGCTGGTGCCCTGATGTACGAAGTGTTGCATCCCACACTGTTTCCGCTGCTCAAGCAGGGCATTTTGCAGCTGCTCTACCACATTCCGGTCTTTACCCAGCCGGGCAACGTGATCTATCTGGAGTCGGCGACATCGCTGGCACTGTAGTGGTTTAAGGGCTCGGCCCACATCGAAGGAAAGAAAACCAATATGGAAAGGAAGGCGCCCATGACTCAGAAGCAGTATCGAAACATCGATCGCTACCAGGACTTGCTCAATCGAATTGCGCCTACGCGTCTGGTGGAGCAGACGCGTCAGAGTGTTATTGGCCACGAAGGAAGCTTGGAGGCCTTTGTGACGGCGCTGAGCTTTGAGGTCAACCGCTGCGTGATGTTGGCACGCGGCGCCGACCCGCGCGACGTTCTTTCGCCCGCTGCCATTTTGGTGATGGGCTCCACTGGCACGGGAAAGACCCACACCATCAAGGCCGTGGCGGATGCCGCGGGGCTCAAGCTGTTTGTGTTCGATGTCTCCACCATGACGGGCGAGGGCTGGCGCGGTGCCAGCATGAGCAACTGCCTGTCGCAGGTCGCGGACTATCAGGCTGCCAATCCCGGCGATATCTGTTTGGTGCTCTTTGACGAGTTTGACAAGGCAGTTCGTGCCGAGCCCGATGGGGGCGAAGTTGCATCAAGCTTTAGTCCATCGCAGTCGTTCCTTAAGCTCTTGGAAGGCGGGGAGATGCCGTTTGAATGCGATACCTCCAAGAGTGCGGCCATTAAGACGCTCAACCTCGATCAGGTTGTTTGCATTTTGGGCGGCGCCTTTATGGGCTTGGATGCTCTGGTGCGCAAGCGCCTGAGTGACAAGTCTGGCACCACGGTCGGCTTCGGATCCTCGTATGCCGCCGTGTGCACCGCCGCAAAATCGGCAAACGAGCTGCGAGACAGTGCGACCATCGAGGATGTTGAGACTTGGGGTATTATGTCCGAGCTGTGCGGGCGCATTGGCTCGGTGATTAACTTTAACGCCTTGAGCGTGGACGATCTGGTCCAGATTGCGTATGAACAGTACCTGCCCAAGTACAACAACATGATGGGAAATGGCGCCAAGATGGAGCTGATGGCAGATGCTGCTCGCCTTGCGGCGAAGCGCGCGGTTAAGGAAGGTGCCGGCGCGCGCGGCATGCTCCGTCAACTGCGTCCCCTTATGATGTACGCCTGGAGGGACATGCGGGAAGATACCTATATTTCCCGTGCGACCTTGGTCGTGAGCGACGGGGAACTTGCGGTTGCGTACGAGCGCTCTCATGAGCCGCGGGGCTTTTTGCAGGAAGAGATGGGGGAGAATTCGCCCTTTCTGAACGGGAGAGAGATTGAAGCCCTGGCGTTGGTAAGCGACTGGATGGAGCATGAGGACGAGGACGAGCATAAGCCGTATCAGCCTGAGTTTGCTTGGCTGGCGGATTTGGTGGACGGTTCGGCGCTCGACAAGATCGTGCAGGGCGGCAAGGCATTCGATCTTGCTGGGGTGTTGTTGCGCGGCGTTCCGTTTGATGGGCCGGAGCGCATTGCCGCCCACGAGCTGCTTAAGGCGTGCGCCTGCTACAACGACGTGCTCTATGCCGACAAGGAACAGTATCGCAACCTTGCTCAGGTGCTTACGCTCACCAAATTGGTGTACAAAAAATCGCCCGATTGCTTGCTGAGCCCGCTCGATGTGGTTATGAACGGCACGACTACGGGCAACGGTTTTCAGGGTCTTGGCGAGTGGGTCGATGCCATGAGCAGGTCCGAAAAGCCTTCGTTGGAAAAGTGGCAGTACCTGGCGGCCGGGGAGGCCCTGCGGATTTACGACCACTTTAGCAAGCGTCCCGGCCAGGTAAAGGAGCTTGCCGCCGATGTGTCCCTGATGCGTGTCGCCCTCGCGGTGATCGACGCTGAGGAGCGCGAGGCGTTGGAATGCGATCTTGAGAAGCTGCTCGCTTCGTGCGAGTAGTCGCCGACTGCTTCTCTTTCCTTTCTTTTCTCAAGCGGCATAGATGCCATCGCTCAGCCGCCCTGCGTGAGTTTTTGTCCGCACGGGATGGTATTCAACACATGCAACAACTAAATCGGAGGTTTGACCATGGCTACGTGGGAGCTGAACTGTCAATCGAATCCGTCGTCTGCGGGCGACAAGGAGCTTTCTCCCTATCTTGCGCGCCAAAAGGCGATGCGCGAGTTTTTTGAGCGTGCGCTGTTTGTCCCCAAGGATCAGGACAACAACGGCCTGTACTTTTTGGGCGCCACAACGGGCTCGGGTAAAAACTACACGGCCGAGCAGGTCACGGCAGACCTGATTGCCGGCGGCTGGGATGAGTCGGGCTGTTTTAATAAATGTCCCGGTCGCCGTACTCTGGTGTTTGTGGTTCCGGGTAAGGACAACCGCGACAACTATGTTGCAAACGTGCGCGAATTGTTGGTTGAGCAGGGCATGAGTGACGATGATGCGGAGCGCATGGTGTTCGATCTTCCGCGAGCGGGCGAGAACATCAAAAACTGGATTGACGCCACGTTTGACAAGGGCAGCGTAAGGCCGCGCGATATTCCATGCCCCTTTGGAGCAAAGGACGAGGCCGTTCTTCGCGATATTGCGCACGCGTGGCGCGGTGTGATGGAGGTCGCCGATGACCTTTTGGGCCTTTTGGACAAGAAGGAGCGTCTGGGAAGCGTTGTCGACCGCCTGACTCCAGGGCTGTGGGATAAGCTGGCGTTGGCAGACGCGAGCTTGCGTCGAGCGGTGAGCCGTGGACGCCAGAGCATCACGCGTGGCATTGAGGAGATTCCCCGGATTTGGCCCTCGGCATTGCTTAACGATAAGCGCGCGCCGCATGTAATTGCATGCACGCCGCAAAAGCTCGTCAATAGAATCGATACGGTGACAGAAGCGGGCGTTGTGTTCTTTAACGCAGCGGTTGCCGACGAATGCCTGTTTATCTTTGACGAGATCGACCATGCGAAGGCCGATATGCTGTCGATGCTGGCGGCGGGACATATGAAATTTCAGCCCGACGAGATGCTGCGTATTCTTGACCGTCATTTTAATGGCGGCGTGGTTGATCCTCTGCTGCTGGGAAATCGGGACCAGTGGATGGCGGTCTATACGCATGCCTCGACCTCGGGCGAGCACGAGGGGTCAAACGCGGCAACGGGCAAGGTTTCGCGCGCAAGTGTGGAGACGGCTGCCGAAGAGATCGCCAAGGGTGCCAAGCGTATTCAAAAGATGATCGCTGCGTGTATTCAGGATATGGAGCTGCAGCAGCCTTTTGCCCTGTCTGACAAGGCGAAAGACGAGCAGCTTGCCGGTCGTCATCTGTTTGGCAGCGACGATATTTCGGTGGGCGATGGCCTGTCGAATCCCTTGCGCTATGAGCTCGATACTCGCCGCAACCGCAACATGATTACGTCTTGTGGGACGGACGAGCAGCAGACCGTCAATAAGGCGGTGCGCCGTGCGCGCGGCCTTGTCAGGATGGTGGTGGGCCATCTTGCCCGCTGTGCCACGCTTATGGACAAGCTGTACTACGGCAGCATTTCGTACAAGGACGATCTTTCGCGCAAGAATATCATCGATGCCCTGGGCATTAGGAACGACCAGACCAACGAGAAATACTTCTGGAATTCGTTGATGCTGGCGCTGTTCTTTAAGGACCGCAAGAACGATGAAATCGATGCCGTTGACGACTCGATGTATGCGCGTGGTGTTGACTACCTGGTGATGGAAACCACCATCGACCATATGTTTACCACGTACCTGACTAATCACGGCATTGAGCGCATGCCCGAGGCGTATCTGGCATCCATTGCCGCCAAGGCTCCCTGTGTGTGCATGAGCGCCACCTGGAATGCACCGACTATTAAGAACTTTGACCTGGATTACCTGGACGAAGTGCATGGCGTGGTTCGTAAAGATGCCTGGATTGGCGAGCTCAACCAGGAGATCGTGCGGCAGACCAGGCTGTTCAACAAGCAGGCGGCAACGATGTACGCCGTCGACGTCGTTTGGGTTGACGAGTCCAAGAAGCTTGCCGGCATGGCGGCCGTGGCCGGCGGCGCCTATGGCGGCGGTATCGTGTCGCCCGACGAGGTGTACGAGCATGTGATGGGATTCTTTGACCAGATTGGCGTGAGCGAAGGGCTTGCGGCGTGCCTGCGCCGAAAGATTGCCGACAGGGTGACCACGAGCGATGCCGAAAGCATCGAGTTTGAACTAAAGCGTCTGAGCAAGACGCTCGTTGCCGTGAGCGCCTGGGCGCGTGGCGTGGCGCGCAGTGAGCAGCAGGCGGGAGCCATCTTTACGACACGACACATGGGAAACCATGGCGACTTTAATAGTTTGGCGCTGGATCTTGCCCGCGAAATCGTTGCCGAACTGGTGATTAGGAACGTTAAGCATCCCGAGGCTTCGTACGAGAAGTCGCTCGAGGAGGCAAAGGATATGGTGCCGTGCTTTAACGCTGCGGGATGGGAGGAAGGTTGGCGCGGCGCTCAGGAACGTCTGAAGGACGGAGAGCCGACCCTGATGTTTATCAACCTTGCCGCTGGTGGCTTTTCCAAGAACCTTAAATACGAGGTGCCGGAGAGCCTGCGCAACACGGTGCGCCAGGTCGATTGTGGTTTTGGCAACGATGGGCGACATCCCAAGATGGACCTCGATTTTCTGTACGTGGAGTCGCCCACGAGCCGCTTGGCTTGCGCACGCCTTCTACATATGCGATCACACCGCCGTTT
>URVD01000098.1 GCA_900551195.1 uncultured Collinsella sp. | reverse complement strand
TAGATAAACATCTGAGTAATGTCGTGTTAAGCGGCCATTCGCGTTTTCCCAGATAAAACCTGCCAAAACAAACCTGTCCCTTTTTGGTAGGTTTTTGCCTTGGGAGCGGTACCATACAGGCAATGTTTAAACGAGAAAGGCGGGCTCCCATGGAACCTAAGCAGTATTACATCGGCATCGACGTCGGCGGCACTTCGGTTAAGGAGGGCCTGTTCGACGAGGACGGCAACCTGCTTGCCAAGGCCAGCGTGCCCACGCCTCCTATCGTTGACGCTGCGGGCTTTGCCGCGGTGACCGAGGCTATCGACCAGGTGGTCGCCAAGGCACAGATTCCGCGTGCCTTTGTGGCGGGCATTGGCCTGGCCGTTCCGTGTCCCATCCCGGCGTCGGGCGATGCCAAGGTCAAGGCCAACATTGCCATTAACCTGCCCGAGCTGAGGGTCGCCATTCAGGAGCACTGCCCCGATGCGGTCGTTAAGTATGAGAACGATGCCAACGCCGCTGCCATGGGCGAGGCCTGGCTCGGTTCTGCCAAGGGCGTGCAGAACGTAGTTATGGTCACCATCGGTACCGGCGTGGGCGGCGGCGTTATCGTTAACGGCGATGTGGTATCGGGCGTTGTGGGTGCTGGCGGCGAGATCGGCCACATGTGCCTGAACCCGGCTGAGGAGCGCACCTGCGGCTGCGGCGGCCATGGCCACCTGGAGCAGTATTCCAGCGCCACCGGCGTGGTGAGCAACTACCTTGCCGAGTGCAAGAAGGCGGGCGTCGACCCCATCGAGCTCACCGGCCCCTCCGATTCCAAGGACGTGTTCCAGGCCTGCCGCGAGGGCGACAAGCTTGCGCTGGCCGCGGCCGATACCATGGCCGACTATCTCGGTCGCGCACTGGCGCTTATTGCCAACGTGGTTGATCCCGAGATGTTCCTCATCGGTGGCGGCGCGTCCGCTTCGGCCGATGTCTACCTCGATAAGGTTCGCGAGCACTTCCAGCGCTACGCGCTTTCCGCCTCGCGCGAGACGCCCATTAAGGTCGCTTCGCTCGGAAACGACGCCGGCATCATCGGTGCCGCCTACGTAGCCCTGCGCGCCGCCGGCAAATAGCTGGTGCAAGGGGGACAGGTTACTTTGCACCAACATGGTGCAAAAGGGGCAGCCTTGGCCCCCGTGCCTGCGCCCCAAAATATGCCGTGGCCCTTCCGTCTGCGAAGGCTCGGCATCGGCGTGCTACCATAGCTACGTCCAAGTACACATATCAAGTGGAGGATATCCATGGCAAACGTTCTTGTCTTTGGTCACCAGAACCCCGATAACGACGCCATCATGAGCGCCGTCGTCCTGTCCCAGCTGCTTAACCAGGTTGAGTATGCCGGCAACACCTACGAGGCTTGCGCTCTGGGCCAGCTTCCGGCCGAGTCCGCCAAGCTGCTCGCCGATGCCGGCATTGCCGAGCCCCGCGTGATCGAGTCCGTCGAGGCCGGTCAGCTCGTCGTCCTCACCGACCACAACGAGTCCGCCCAGTCCGTCGCCGGCCTTAAGGACGCCACGGTCTTTGGTGTTGTCGACCATCACCGCATCGGCGACTTTGAGACCGCCGGCCCGCTGCACTACATCTGCCTGCCCTGGGGCTCCAGCTGCACCATCGTCACCAAGCTCGCCGACGTGCTCGGCGTTGAGCTTTCCGACGTCCAGGCCAAGCTGCTGCTCTCGGCCATGATGACCGACACGCTCATGCTCAAGAGTCCCACCACCACCGATGTCGACCGCGCTGTCGCCGCCAAGCTCGGCGAGCAGGTGGGTGTCGACCCGGTCAAGTTTGGCATGGAGGTCTTCCTCACCCGTCCGTCCGGCTCCTTCACCGCAGCCGAGATGGTCGGCAACGACATCAAGATGTTCGAGCCCGCCGGCAAGAAGCTGCTCATCGGCCAGTACGAGACCGTCGACAAGAGCCGCGCACTCGGCATGATCGACGAGATCCGCGAGGCCATGCGCGCCTACGCCGCCGAGAAGGGCGCCGACGGCATTGTCCTGTGCATCACCGACATCATGGAGGAGGGCTCGCAGGTCCTGCTCGAGGGCGAGACCGAGGCCGCTCAGAAGGGCCTGGGCATTGCTGACGAGCACGACGGCGTCTGGATGCCGGGTGTCCTCTCCCGTAAGAAGCAGGTCGCTGCCCCCATCATGGCTGCCTGCTAGGTTTAGTTGACCAAACGCCACGACCGGATCGCGGACGCCCCGCGCTCCGGTCGTTTTTTGTGCACGGTGCCGCGTCGTCTCTTGGACAGGCGTGTCCGTGCCGTTGAGCAAATAATGTTCAACCTGTGGTTCCGCTTTTCGGCCACGCCTGCGTGCTTGTCGTGCAGGGTAGGCTAGATGCAAGCGTAATACGTTAGAGCGCGGCACCGCCACTTGGGCGGGCCGTGCTTTTTTAAGACGGGAGCTTTCCCGTGAAAGGAGCCGCCCATGGCAGCAACTGAGCAGCTGTTCAACGTTCGTGAGCGCAAGCGCTTTGAACGTCACGACATCTGGGAGCGCATCGCCGAGAACGGCACGATTTCCGCTGCCGTCATGGTCTTCGCCGCCATCGCCGCCGTCATTTGCGCCAATACCGATGCCTACGAGGCCATCCATCACTTTTTGGAGACCCCGCTGTATGTGGGTCTGGGCAACCTTACGGCCGGTCTCACCGTTGAGCTTTTCGTCAACGACTTCCTCATGGCGATTTTCTTTTTGTTGGTGGGCATCGAGCTTAAGTACGAGATGACGGTCGGTGAGCTCAAGAATCCGCGTCAGGCCATGCTTCCCATGCTGGCGGCCGTGGGCGGCGTCGTCGTTCCCGCCTGCATCTACCTGATCTTTAACCATGCCGGCGCCCGCAACGGTTGGGCCATCCCCATGGCAACCGATATTGCCTTTGCGCTGGGCGTGCTGTCGCTTTTGGGCAATCGCGTGCCCAACGGCGTGCGCGTGTTCTTCTCGACGCTCGCCATCGCCGACGACCTCATCTCCATCGCCGCCATCGCCATCTTCTACGGTCAGAGCCCCAATCCGTTTTGGTTGGGCGCCGCCGCGCTTGTGACCTGCGCGCTCGTGTGGCTCAACAAGACGCAGCATTACCGCCTTGCCCCGTATTCGGTACTGGGTCTGCTGTTGTGGTTCTGCATGTTCAAGAGCGGCGTACATGCCACGCTTGCTGGCGTCATCCTGGCCTTCACCATTCCGGCCAAGTGCGGCGTCAAGCTCGATAGTCTCACCGATTGGCTGGGCGAGTGCCTGCCGCTGCTCGATGACCGCTACGACGACGAGGCACACATCCTGGGCCAGCATGACTTTACCGTCTCGACTACCAAGGTCGAGCGCGTCATGCACCGCGTGACCCCGCCGCTCATCCGCATGGAGCGTCTGATCTCCACGCCGGTCAACTTTGTGATCCTGCCGATCTTTGCGTTCGTAAACGCTCAGGTTCGCTTAGTGGGCGTGGACATGAGCACGCTGCTCACCGACCCGGTGACGCTCGGCGTGTACTTTGGCATGCTGCTGGGCAAGCCGATCGGCATTTTTGGTATGACGTTTGCCCTGGTTAAGCTTAAGGCCTGCGAGCTGCCGCACAATGTCAACTGGCACATGATTGCCGGCGTGGGCATTCTGGGCGGTATCGGCTTTACCATGTCGATTCTCATCAGCGGCCTTGCTTTCCCGACGGCCCAGTTTGAGGTTCTTGCAGCCAAGGCCGCTATTCTCGCCGGTTCGGTCACCGCAGCCGTGCTCGGCATGATCTACATGAGCGTGGTCTGCAAGCATCCCTCGCCCAAAGACGAGTAAGAGCGCGAAAACCGGCTCCAGAACCGATTCGGGCGCGTTCAAAATGCGGATTCGGGCGGTGCTTGCCGCCTGCCAGACACGCCAGTGGTCAAAAAACGCCGTTTGTGAGTACTGTCACAAACGGCGTATCATTTTAGGTGCGGAAAATAATGAACAAAGTTATAAGACTGTACGTTAATGAGTGACCATCGACTTCCAATTTGGCGCTAGCTGACGGTGATTAGGAAGTTTCAAGTCGAGTTTTGCCGATTTCGACCAAGAATCGCTGCTACTAAAAAGGTAACAGTACTCATATTTGCCCTTTTTTGGCCACAAGCTCTAAAACAAGCCTCGCCAAGGTCGGGAAGCGGGCCAAATCGCCGGCCTCGAGGCTTATTCCACCGTTCCGTAGACGGCGCCCCAGCCGTGGGCGGCCAAGGCGGAGTTGAGCTGGTCGCAAAGTGACTGGCGGTCGTAGTAGCCGGGCGGCAAAAGATTCACGATCTCCATGAGGTCGGGCGCCAGGTCCAAGATTTCGGCCTGTACGATCAGATCCAGGCGGTCGATGGCGTGGCGGTCGTAAAACAGTCCGTCGACCAGGCGCTGCAAGTCGCCGAATTCCTCGGCCTGAAACGATCCGTACTCCATAGTGCCTCCTTGGGCGCCCCACGCCGGCATGCGCGGCGATTCGTAATTGATTGCGATGAACTTAATCTATCACGGCTTCATAACGTTGCGACGATGGCGGTCTATACTTAGACGAACTGCAACATACCGCTTCGCGAAAGGTCGCACCCCATGCAGACGATCTACCAGAAGATGGAAACCACCGAACTCGATGCCGCCATCGAGGCGCTCAAAGCCGAGGTCGCCGAGGTCAAGGCCAAGGGCCTGGCGCTCGACATGGCCCGCGGCAAGCCGTCGCCCTCCCAGGTGGACATCTCTCGACCCATGCTCGATATCCTCAATGCCGATGCCGATCTGCATGACGGCAACGTCGACTGCTCCAACTACGGCTGCTTTGAGGGCATTCCCTCGGCACGCAAGCTGGCGGGGGAGTTCCTGGGTTGCCCTGCCGAGCAGACGCTCGTACTGGGCTCGTCGAGCCTGCTGATTGAGCATGACATCGCCGGCATGTTCTGGCGCTGTGGCTCGTGCGGCAGCGAGCCCTGGGACGCCTACGAGGCCGCGCACGACGGCAAGAAGGTCAAGTTCCTGTGCCCCGTTCCCGGCTACGATCGCCACTTTGGCATCACCGCCGACTTGGGCATCGAGAACGTCCCCGTCGCGATGACCGACAACGGCCCCGACATGGACGAGGTTGAGCGCCTGGTTGCCGCCGACGATTCCATCAAGGGCATCTGGTGCGTGCCCAAGTATTCCAACCCCACGGGCATCACCTTTAGCGAGGACACTGTGCGCCGCCTGGTCGAGATGCCCACGGCCGCGCCCGATTTCCGCATCTTTTGGGACAACGCTTACTGCGTGCACGACCTGTACGACGAGACCGACGAGCTCGCAAATATCTTTGACCTCGCTCGCGCGGCGGGCACCGAGGATCGCGTGGTGGCCTTTGCCTCGACGTCCAAGATCACCTTCCCGGGCGCCGGCATCGGCTTTATTGGTGCGAGCCCCGCGGTTATCGCCGAGTTCTCCAAGCGCCTGAAGGCCGGCCTCATCAGCGCCGACAAGCTCAACCAGCTGCGTCACGTGCGTTTCCTTCCCACCATCGAGGCGGTCAAGGAGCACATGAAAAAGCATGCCGAGTTCCTGCGCCCGCGCTTTGAGGCCGTTGAGCGTAAACTCACCGAGGGCTTGGGCAACACGGGTTGCGCCACTTGGACTCATCCCCATGGCGGCTACTTTGTGAGTTTCGATGGCCCCGAGGGCTCGGCCCAGAAGGTCGCCGCGCTTTGTGCCGACCTGGGCGTCAAGCTCACGCCGGCTGGTGCCACCTGGCCTTATGGCAAGGATCCGCGCGACACCAACATCCGCATCGCGCCGAGCTATCCCACGGTCGAGGACCTGGAGGCTGCGCTCGATGTGCTGGTGCTGGCTGTCAAGCTCGTCGCTGCCGAGCTTGCGCGTGCCGAGCGCGCCTAACGCGTAGGGCCCCGCAAGTCCGCGCCTAGTACTATCCGCACTTTCGATACGTAAAGGAGCGTATACATGGATTTGGGTATTTCCACCAACCCCACGCCAGAGCTCTACACCATTAAGGTGACCGGTGAGATCGATATCTCTAACGCCGATAGCCTGCGCAATGCCATCGACCTGGCGCTCGAGCAGCCCACTGAGGCCGTTGAGCTCGATTTTGCCCAGGTGAGCTACATCGATTCGACGGGCATTGGCGTGCTTGTGGGCGCCGCACACCACGCAGCTGATCATGGTAAGCGTTTTAGCTGCGTCAACGTGCAGCCCCCGGTGATGCGCGTGGTTCAGCTGTTGGGCGTCGACCAGGAGATTTCGATCACCGCTGCATAATCTTTGCCCCCAAAAGGGCGTGCCGTTTGGCATATGTTTGTGATGCGCTCGGACGTTTTGGCGTCCGGGCGCTATACTTGACCGAATGAATAGACGAGTTCCGGCCGAATGGCGCGGTGCGGGCTCGACTCACATCGAGCCTTGGAGGTATGTGTGTTTGGTATTGGAGAGGGTGAGCTCGCGATCATCGTGGTCTTCGGCTTTTTGCTGTTTGGCCCGGATAAGCTCCCGCAGATGGGCCGCACGATCGGCCGTGCCATCCGTCAGTTCCGCGAGACGCAGGAAAAGATGACGGCGGTTGTCCAGTCCGAGATCATCGATCCGGTAAGCGAGGCCGCTTCGGCTCCGGTCAAGCCCAAGAAGGCTGCCGTCGATGACGATTCCGATGCGGACGAGGATGCCGCCGAGACGGCAGCGCCCGCCAAGAAGGAGACCTTTGCCGAGCGTCGTGCCCGCCTTGCTGCCGAGAAGGCCGCGAGCGAGGCTGCCGCCGAGGGCGAGGGTGCTGCTGAGGAGTC
>URVD01000097.1 GCA_900551195.1 uncultured Collinsella sp. | reverse complement strand
GCGACATGCTGGCGAGTGCCTCGCGCGGTCGTGTGCCGGGCGGCCCCTTTGATCTGGTCCTGCTCGACCCGCCCTATGCTTTTGGTGCCGAGCCGGTCGAGATACTGCTGCAGAACCTGGCTCAGCAAGGCTTGCTGGTACCGGGTGCCTACGCGCTCTTTGAGCACGCTGCCGCCGACGCGGGCGCGCATCCGGCAGGCTTTGAGATCGTGCGCGAGAAGCGCTACGGCATTACCTCGGTCGACCTGCTTCGTTGGGTCGGCGATGACGATAGTGAGGAAGATTGCGCCGGCACCGATGCTTACAACAACGATGCCATGACGGTTCAGGAGAACGCCCATGAGTGACACCATCAACCGCGTGATCGTCCCGGGCACCTTCGATCCCATCACGTTTGGCCATATCGACGTCATCCGCCGCGCCCGCCGCATCTTTCCCAGCGTGATCGTCGCTGTCGCCGAGTCGCAGGGTAAAAACGGTGTGGGCACCACGTTTATGCTCGATGAGCGCGTGGCGCTGGCCCGTGAGGCGCTCGGTGATATTGACGGCGTTGAGGTGCTGCCCTTCACCGGCCTCTTGGTCGATTTTGCTCGCGAACAGGGAGCAGGAGCCGTGGTTAAGGGTCTGCGTGCTATGACCGACTTTGAGTACGAGCTGCAGCAGGCAGACCTCAACTATCGCTTGGATAACGAGCTGGAGTCCATCTTCGTCATGAGCGCGCCGCAGTACGGCTATATCTCGAGCTCGGTGGTTCGCCAGATTGCCTCGCTCGGTAGCGACGTCTCTAATTTTGTTCCGCCCAATGTGGTCAAGGCACTCAAACATCGCTTTTCGTGACGTTTTTTAATGCCTGGTGGCATGTGGTAAACTAACTCGATGATATGTTACCTATGAAAGGAGACCGGATGCCGGGCGAGAATTTTCCTGGCGACAGGATCGTGAGTCTTGTCGACGAGCTCGAGGGGCTCATCGAAGAGGCTAAGACGCCGTTCGGCAAGAACGCCCAGATGAAGGTTATCGACGCCGACGTCTTCTTTAATATCCTCGACGAGATCCGCATGAGCTATCCCGAGGAATGGCAGAAGTCCCGCCGTATCCTCAAGGAGCGCGAGGAGCTTATGGCTTCCGCCGCCGCTCAGGCTGACTCCATCATCGCCGATGCTCAGCAGCAGGCCCTCACCATTGCCGGTGAGCAGGAGATCGTCCGCTTGGCACAGCAGCAGGCCGACGACATCCGCGATCGTGCCCAGCAGTACGAGCGCGAGACGCGTTATGCTGCCGAGGACTACGCGGAGCAGGTCTTTACGCACCTGGAGGAGAACCTCAAGAGCCTGACCGGCACGGTGACCCGTTGCCGTCAGCAGCTCAACGAGGGTGCCGCCCAGCAGAATGGTCAGTGGTAAT
Organism: uncultured Collinsella sp.; assembly: GCA_900551195.1. Taxonomy (GTDB): domain Bacteria; phylum Actinomycetota; class Coriobacteriia; order Coriobacteriales; family Coriobacteriaceae; genus Collinsella. The sequence goes on along the minus strand of URVD01000097.1, from coordinate 5,439 downwards.
GGCTGAGTTCCCGAGCGTTACCGTCGATCTTTCCGAGCAGCTCGAGTTTCCTGGTGATTCGTATCCGCTGACCGGTAAGGTCGATGTCGCCACCTACATGGTGGGCGAGAAGGAGTACCAGCTACAGGACGGCATCGACTACGACGTTGTCTTTACCAATGCCGGTACCGGTGTCTTGCTCACGGGCATGGTCCGCGCGCACGCCACCGGCGAGTGCGACCGTTGCCTGGAGCCCGCTTCGTTTGATATTGCCGGTGAGATCGAGGAATTCTATCTCTTTAACGAGCCCGAGGACCCCGAGGCCTACGAAGACGGCTACGAGCTTTTGGGCGAGGTTCGCATCGTCGATCTGGGCGAGCCCATCAACGACGCGGTCGTCATGGACACGCCGTTCGTTGTTCTGTGCAAGCCCGATTGCCGCGGCCTGTGCCCCACCTGCGGCATCAATCTCAACGTCGAGCAATGCGATTGCGCCGCCCAAGCAGAGGCCGAATGGGCCGCTGCCACGGAAAATCCATTTGCAGCATTGAAGAATCTCAAGCTTGACGAGTAAAACTGTGGTAGTATCGCTACTAGCGCGTAATCGCCACACTGGATAGTTCATAAGGAAGGTCACTATGCCCGTACCTAAACAAAAGCAGGGTCGTATCCGCACCCATACCCGTCGTTCCGCCAACATGAAGATCTCGGCTGCGGCTCAGTCCACGTGCCCCCGTTGCGGCGCTGTTAAGCTCCCGCACCACGTGTGCCCCAGCTGCGGTTTCTACAAGGACCGCGAGGTTATCGTTACCGAGTAACTGTATACTCTGGATACGATGCCGTTCCAACTGGAACCACAATGGCCGGCTCAATGAGTCGGCCATTTTTGTATAAGGAGCATGTATATGAGTAACGTTCGCGTTTGTGTAGACGTTGTGGGCGGAGACGAGAAGCCTCAGGTTGTCCTCGACGGTATCGAGGCGGCGCTTGCGGCGGATCCCGATATCGAGGTCTTGGCCGTCGGTCCCGCAGAGATCGTGAACCCCTTTGCCGCGGCTCACGCTCGCGTTGAGGCCTTGGAGGCGCCCGATGTCATCGCCATGGATGACGATCCCATTCGAGCCGTCATGACCAAGCGCAAGTCCTCGATTGTGCTTGCCTGCCGCGCTATCAAGAAGGGTAACGCGGATGCCTTCTTCTCTGCCGGCTCCACCGGCGCCATGACCGCTGCCGCTACTGCCTACGTGACGCCATTTAGGTATCAGGCCGAGGGCAAGAAGCAGCCGGTGCGTCCGTGCCTCACCAATGCACTGCCCAACCGCGCCGGCGGCCTGACGGTCCTCTGCGACATGGGCGCCAACCCCGATGTCGAGGTCGACGACATGGTGCGTTTTGCCCAGATGGGTAGCGCCTATGCGCGCGTCGTCTTGGGCATTGAGCATCCCCGCGTCGGTCTGCTTGCCAACGGCACCGAGGATGAGAAGGGCTCCAACTTCACCAAGTCGTGCTTCCCGGCCATGAAGGCCGCTGTTCCCGGTTTTGTGGGCAACTGCGAGGGCACCGATCTTACGTCGGGCAATTTTGATGTCGTGGTCGCCGACGGCATGTCGGGCAACATCGCACTCAAGGCCACCGAGGGCGCTGCCAAGTTTTTGCTGCAGGAGCTCAAGGGCGCCTTTATGGCCTCGCTCGGCACCAAGATCGCCGCGCTGCTCATCAAAAAGCAGATGCGCGAGATCAAGGCAAAGCTCTCGGGTGATGCTAAGGGTGGCGCCATTCTGCTGGGCCTGCGTGGCGTAGTTCTGATCGGCCATGGTGCCACCTCAGTCGAGGCCGTCAAAAACGGTACGCTCGCCGCGGCGGAGGCCGTGCGCGCCGGGCTTGTCGAGAACGTCGCCAACTCTATGGACGGCATCGTTTTGTAGGAGCGAGTTAGGGCGCTGTTATGTGCCTCGCGGCCTGCGTCGTGGGGTAGAATCAAAACCGTGTCTTGGCGCTGCGCTTGCGGCGCCAGCGCGTTGATGTTCACGCAATACGAGAGGAAGCGCTATGGACCGCTCCGAAATCTTCGACAAGATCGCCGAGGTCGCTGCTGACGTTCTGGGCGTCGATGTTGCCGAAATTAGCGATGAGACCACCTTTGACGATCTCGATGCCAACTCGCTCGAGCGCCTGCAGCTGGTTACGGCTATCGAGGACGAGTTTAACCTCGAGATCGATGACGAGACTCTGCTCTCGCTCAACTCTGTCGCCGACGCTGTCGACGCTATTGAAAACGCCAAGGAGGCCTAAGTCTTGGCTTTATCTCAACGACTCGCGCGCGCCCAGGAAATCCTGGGCCACGAGTTCAATAACAAGGTGCTGCTGCGCGCGGCGCTCACGCACCCCTCTGCCGTGGAAGGTCAGCCCGTCTCGGCGAGCTATGAGCGTCTTGAGTTTTTGGGCGATTCCATTTTGGGCGCCGTGGTTGCCCGTTCGCTCTTTGAATCCTATCCGGAGTTTGACGAGGGCAAGCTTACGCGCCTGAAGGTGTCCCTTGTCTCGGGTGCCACGCTGTCCGAGGTGTCCCATGAGCTGGGCATCGACGACATCATCATCTTTGGTGCCTCCGAGACCGGTACCGGCGCGCGCGGCCTGCACTCGGCGCTCGAGAACGTCTACGAGTCGCTCGTGGGCGCGCTGTATCTGGATGCTGGCTGGGATGCGGCGGCGGAGTTCATTCACCGTACGCTTAAGCCGCACCTGGCCTCCGAGCGTGCCGAGCACCCCGCGAACCCCAAGTCGTTCTTGCAGGAGTGCGTGCAGGCCGACGGCCACGAGCCTCCGGCGTACAAGCTCGTTGGCTCTGAGGGCCCGGCGCACGCACCGACCTTTACCGCCGTGGTTCTCATCGACGGTATTCGCCAGGGCCGCGGCACCGGTTCCTCCAAGAAGGAGGCCGAGGGAGCCGCTGCGCTCGAGGCGCTCGACCGCATGGGTTACACCACCAACGGCGTGATTCTCAACAAGAAGCCTGTTTAAGCGAGGAACCGTGTATCTCAAGTCCCTCACGCTCAAAGGGTTCAAGTCGTTTGCCGACCGCGCCCATATGACGTTTGAGCCGGGCCTGACCGTCATCGTCGGTCCCAACGGCTCGGGAAAATCGAACATCTCCGACTCGATTCTGTGGGTCCTGGGTGAGCAGAGCGCCAAGCAGCTGCGCGGCCAGGCCATGGAGGACGTCATCTTCTCGGGCTCGTCGGCGCGCAAGCCGGTGGGTGTGGCCGAGGTCACGCTGGTGCTCGATAACTCGGACCATATGCTGCCCGTCGACTTTGACGAGGTGGCTATCACCCGCCGCATGTATCGCTCGGGCGAGAGTGAGTACCTCATCAACTCGAGCCCGTGCCGCCTGATGGACATCCAGGACATCCTGCACGACTCGGGACTGGGCAAGGATACGCATTCCATCATCAGCCAGGGCAAGCTCGATGCCATTTTGCAGAGCCGCCCCGAGGAGCGTCGTGCCCTCATTGAAGAGGCCGCCGGCATCTCCAAGCACAAGCGCCGCAAGGAGCGTGCGCTCAAAAAGATTAAATCGATGGACGAGCACCTGACCCGTGCCCGCGATATCAACAAGGAAATCGCCCGTCAGCTGCGACCGCTGGAGCGTCAGGTTGATCGCGCGCGCAAGTACAAAGAGCTGTCCTCGCGCGCGAACGAGCTTACGCAGATGCTGGCCGTCGACGAGCTGCGTTCGCTGCAATCGCAGTGGAACGACCTGGAGAGCCGCTCTAAGGAGGGCGCCGCCGAGCTTGAGCTTGCGCAGTACCGTCTGGGTGAGAAAGAGCGCGAGCTCGAGAAGCTCCAGGTCATGCTCGAAGAAAAGGGCCTGTTTGTGGGCGACTTGGGCGAGCAGCGCCGCCACATGCAAGATGTGGTCGGCCGCATTAATTCCGACATGCGCCTGCTCGAGGAAAAGGGCCACAACATGGTGTCGCGCCTGTCCGACATGCGCGGCCAGATCTCGAGCTCCGAGCATCAGCGCCGTCGCTTAGTCGAGGAGCTCGAGGATGCGCGTGCCCAGCTTGAGGAAGTGACCGGCGCGCATATGCAGGCCCAGGAGGACGTTGACGCCGCTGGTCCTGCCGCCGCCGAGCTCCATGAGCGGCGCGTGGCGCTCGACAATCAGATTTCGCAGCTTACGCGTGAGCAACGCGATGTGCAGCGCGTAGCCGATAACGCCGCGCTCGAGCTCGCCAAGGTGAAGGATTCGCTTTCCAATGCCGAGGTCGAGGACAACATGTATGCCTCGCGCCTGGAGCAGATTGATGAACAGCTCGAGGAGGTCACGGCATCGCTTGAGAGCCGCCGCGACCGTGCCGAGGAGCTTGAGAGCGCCCTTGAGGCGGCTCGTCAGGCCCAGAGCGATGCGCGCGAGGCCACCGAGACGGCACGCGCTGCCCTCAAGGACCTGCGTGCCCGCGAGGGCGAGGCACGCAATAAGCTGTCTGAGGTGCGCTCGGAGCTCGCGAGCCAAAAGAAGCTCGATGCCCGCATGGCAGACAGCTCGCCCCTGGTGAGTCGTCTGATGGGCGCGCTGGGCGACGATGTCTCGGGTCGTCTGGGCGACGTGCTCGAGGCGCCGCCGTGAGCTTGAGGGCCTGGTTGAGCAGCTGCTCGCCGGCGATATCGATGCTCTGTTGTTCGATAACGCTGCCGCACTCGAACGCGCCGGTCGCGCCGCCCTGGACCAGAAGAAGGCCTCGGGCGAGGCGCTGCTGATGGCGCGCGGCGTGAGCGGCTCTGCTGCCGCCGAGGGTTCTGCCGGTACCCGTCTTGTTGATCGTCTGTCCGTGCGTGAGGGCTACGGTCCTGTTGTCGAGGCACTGCTCGGCGGCTATTACGTGGTCGATGATTTGGCTGCCGCATTGGCCGCGCCCGTCGTTGACGGTGTGACCTACGTGACGCCCGATGGCGCCCGCGTGAGCTGTGGCGGCTTGGTGCGCGTGGGGCTCGATGCCGGCGAGGCTTCGGGCGCTTTGGAGCGCAAGCGTCGTATCCGCGAGCTGGAGGGCCTGGAGCCCGATCTGGCTGCCATGTTTGAGCATGTTTCGGACCAAGTCGTTGAGGCCAACCTCGCCGTCGAGGAGGCCCGTGCCGCCGAGGGCGATGCCGCTGGCGAGATCGCCCGTCTTGAGGGCGAGCGCCGCTCGCTGCTCTCCGAGATTGGCCGCCTGGATCAAAGCGCCAACAACGCCGAGGTCGAGCACGTGCGCATCTCCAAGCGCCGCGAGCAGGCCGCCGAGGCCGTTCGCGCTGCGCGCCCGCGCGTTGACGAACTCACCCGTTCGCGTGACGAGGCGCGTGCACAGGCAAGCGACCTGGGTCTCCAGATTGCCGGGGCCAACGATGAGCTCGATCGCGTTCGCCGTGACGATTCCGAGGCCGCCGGTAAGCTCGCCGATGCCAAGGTGCGCC
>URVD01000096.1 GCA_900551195.1 uncultured Collinsella sp. | reverse complement strand
GACCAGCATGGGCCTGCTCTAACCGATTTACATCGGGCGTCATGTCCGAACACTCTGCCCTTGTCCAACCCTCAACCTCTGCACAACGCATCCGAAAGGTCGCCCCATGGCTTTGACCGACATCTCGCATCCCACCGACATTGCAATGCTCACCGATCTGTACGAGCTCACTATGGCCCAGGGCCTGTGGGAGAGCGGCAAGGCCAATGAGCAGGGTTGTTTTACCGCGTTTTACCGCGACCATCCCTTTGGCAGCGCCTATGCCGTCATGTGTGGCACCGCCGAGCTGCCCGAGCTCGTCGAGAACCTGCGCTTTACGCCCGAGGATATCGACTACCTCGCCTCGCTCCAGGCCCCGGCCGGCGGCGCGATGTTCAAGCCTGAATTCCTCGACTACCTGCGCGATTTTCGTGCGCATGTAAATATCGACGCCGTCCCCGAGGGCGAGCTCGTCTTTCCGCGCGAGCCCATGGTGCGCGTCACCGGTCCTGCGCTCGAGTGCCAGCTGCTTGAGACGGCGCTGCTCAACATCGTCGGGTTCCAGACGCTTGTCGCCACCAAGACGGCGCGCGTGGTGCTCGCCGCCGACGGTCGCCCCGTGGCGGAGTTTGGCCTGCGCCGCGCCCAGGGTCCCGATGGCGGCCTGGCCGTTGCGCGCGCGAGCTACGTTGCCGGCTGCTCCTCTACGTCCAATGTGCTCGCCGGCCGCCGCTATGGTATTCCCGTCTTTGGCACGCATGCGCACAGCTGGGTGATGAGCTTCGATTCCGAGCTCGAGGCCTTCCGCGCCTTTGCCAAGTCGAGCCCCAAGAACTGTACGCTGCTCATCGACACCTATGACGTGCGCGAGGGCTGCGAGCATGCCATTACGGTTGCCAAGGAGATGGAGGCGGTGGGCGAGCGTCTGTCGGCTATTCGCATCGACTCCGGCGACCTCGCCAAGCTCTCCAAGTATGTTCGCGGCCGTTTTGATGCCGAGGGCCTGCCCTATGTGGGGATCTCGGTTTCCAACGATCTTGACGAGTACACGATTCAGTCGCTGCTGGACCAGGGCGCGCCCATCGATAGCTTTGGCGTGGGTACCAAGCTCGCGACCTGCTATGACCAGCCGGCGCTGGGTGGCGTGTACAAGCTTTCCGCCCGCCGTGCGAGCGAGACAGATCCATGGACGCCGGTGGTCAAGCTCTCCGAGCAGCCCTATAAGCGCACGATCCCGGGTGTGCAACGCGTGCGCCGTTATTACGACGGCTTTGGCGGCCCAGTCTGCGACATGATCTACGACGAGGACCATCTGGCGGGGGAGGGCGCCGCGCGCGGCAATACCCTCGTGGCCGTGAATGATGCCGCCCTGGTGACCGACGTGTCCGAACTTGAGTATCGCGAGCTGCTGGTGCCGATCGTGCGCGATGGCAGCGCCGTTGCCCCGCGCGAGAGCATTGAGGACGCACGCGAGCGTTGCACCTGGGCACTGGACCATCTGGATCCGGTCTACAAGCGCTTCCTGTACCCGCAGACTTATGTGGTGGGCATGGAGCAGGGCCTGGCTCAGGTGCGCGACGAGCTCGTGCGCAAGAACATGGCCGCGGCTTCGGCCTTCCCCTGGGCAAAATGATCCGAAGGGGACGGAGGAAAACGGATCATTTTCGTCCGTCCCGCACCGGGTGCCCCGGCTGCTCCAGCTCGCCCGCCTGCTCAACACTCGATTGGTTTGACGTATGACGACTTCTTATAAAACGATGGTGGTAAAGATCGGTTCGTCCACGGTGGTGGGCGCCGACGGCAAGGTCAACCGCGCCTTTATCGGCGGGCTTGCCGATCAGGCCGCAGCGCTGCGCAAGCTCGGCTGGCGTCTGGTCGTGGTGAGCTCGGGCGCTATCGCCTGTGGCTATCCCGTGCTGGGCTTCGACCGTAAGCCGGTCGGCGACCTGCCGAGCCTGCAGGCCTGCGCCTCGGCCGGTCAGTGCATCATCTCGTCGGCCTACGACGAGGAGTTTCATGCGCGCGACCTGCTCACCTCGCTCGTGCTGCTCACGCGTCACGACACGGCGCGCCGTACGTCCTACCTGCACGCGCGCGACGCCCTGCTGCGCCTGGTGGAGCTTGGCGTGGTGCCGGTCGTCAACGAGAACGATACCGTTACTGTCGATGAGATCAAGTTTGGCGACAACGACACACTGGCGGCGCTTGTGAGCTGCCTGGTTTCTGCCGATCTGTGCGTGACGCTCTCGGACATCGATGGTCTCTATACTGCCAATCCGCATGAGGACCCCACGGCCGAGTTTGTTCCTGTCGTGCATAAGATCGATGCCAAGATTATTGCCTCGGCGGGCGATTCTTCCACATCGGTGGGAACGGGCGGCATGATTACCAAGATCCGCGCGAGCCGCATCCTGATGACGGCGGGCATTCAGAGCGTGATTTGCTCAGGCGAGGAGCCCGATGCGCTCGTGCGTTTGGCCCGCGGCGAGAGCGTGGGCACGCTGTTCGATCCGCCGGCGGAGCGTCTGGACATCGCACCCCGCAAGCTGTGGATCGCACTGGGCGACAAGGCGCATGGCTCGGTGACGGTCGATGATGGTGCTGCGAAGGCGCTGGTTAGCCGTGGCTCTTCCTTGCTTGCGGTGGGTATTCGCGAGGTCGATGGCCAGTTTGCCGAGGGCGATGTGCTCGATGTGTGCGATCCGAGCGGTATGGTCGTCGCCCGCGGTATCGCCGAGGCCGATTCGGACGTGCTGGAGCTTGCTGCCGGCCGCCGCCAGGACCAGATCGCCAGCAACCGCCTGCTCGCTAACTTGGCCGAGAAGCCGGCGATACACAGGGATAACCTAATCGTCTTCGCTTAACCAATTGACGCTGCAAACGCCCCTAAGCGGCAATCTGACGTTCAATCGTCGGGCATGACCAAAAGGTCAATGCCCTCCTCTTTCACGTCACCTTGCTCGCTTAGGGGCGTTTTCGCTTTCCGTTCTCTACCTGCGATGGCCGTAACGCCGGCATATCGTAAGTTGCGGTGAAATAGGGATGGTTTGGCGGCTTTAAAGCCTTTAACAGTCCTTATTTCACCGCAACTCGTTGAGGCGGCGGGGTCCCACTGCCGGCACTTGGGGACGTTCCTTTTGTGCCGGCACTTTGGGACACTCCTTAGCTAGAAGATCCGGCGCAGGTCTCCGCGGTTGAGGGCTTCGTCGAAGAGGTGCTTGAACACCACGCTGCCGTGCAAGCCGTCGTGCTCGAACTCGTTGGTCACCCAGGCATGCGAGTTGCCCACGCGGCTGAGCGTATCGAGCTGCATGCCCGAATCGACGTACATATCGTCGAAATACACCGCGGCCTGGAGTGGCACCTCGTTGCAGGCTAGGCGCTGCGGGTCGTAGATCTTGTCCCAGCTGGTGTCTTCCATCAGCAGGTCCATGGCGGGCTTAAACGGCATAAGCTCGGGCATCTGCTCAAACATCCACGGGAACATGGCCTCGCCGGTAAACATGAGCGGGCGCGCGAGCGTGTCGAACTCGGCACGATGGGCCTTCTCCTCTGCTGCGGCCCAGCGAATGGGCATGGTGTCGCCGTCGGCGTAGATAAACTCCTGCAGCGTCCAGTACAGCGGGTTTGTACGCGTGTTGGTGCGCTCGAAGGCGCGCATCAAAAAGCTGTCGGATACCGAGGAGCCGCAGCTAAGCGTACCGTCGCCAGTAACAAACGCGTGATCGATAATCCAATGCATGCGCTCAAAGCTCGGCTTCATGCCAAAGTCGCTGCCCATGAGCTGTAGGCGCTCGACCGTCATCGGCGAGCCGTCGGGCAGCACGGGCTTCTGGGCCTCGAGCGCATCGGCCAGGGCTGCCACGCGGTCGACGTCAGCGGGGTAGCGGTCATAATACTGCTGCGTCTTGGCGGCCATGCGCGGGAAGGTGTGCGCGTAGACCTCGCTTGCGCTCGCTGGCACGTGTGGAATGCCGCCGCAGGTAAAGCTTGCCGCCACGCCTTCGGGGAAGAGCGACAGATAGCTCAACGTCAAAAAGCCGCCGTAGCTCTGGCCGAGCGTGACCCAGGGCTTGCCGCCAAAGCCCACCAGACGCAGGTACTCAAAATCGCGCACGATGGAGCTGGCGAGGTGGCGCTTGAGGAAGTCGGCCTGCGAGCGTGCTGTATCGGCGCCGGCGGCCGTTGCGCGATCACCCAGTGCCTTGATCGTGCGTCCGTCCACGCAGCTACTGCGTCCGGTGCCGCGCTGGTCGGGAAGGACCACACGGAAGTGCTTGACGGCCTCCTCGATCCAGCCGTCGCTTGTAGGCGACAGCGGACGCGGGCTCTCGCCGCCGGGGCCGCCCTGCAAAAACAGGAGCAGCGGCAGATCGTCGTTGATGCGGTCGGGCGCGCAAACCACGCGGTAGAAGAGCTTGATGCTCTCGGGCGCACCGGCGATGGGTGTCGGTATAGCGCCGCGGCGCATGGTGCTGCCGACGGCCAGGAGCATCGGCTCCAGGCCGCGCCAGTCAAGGGGGACGTCGATGCTGTGGTCCTCGACGTAAAGGCCGGGGACGTGGTACGAAGTGATGAGGGCCATGTGAGTCTTCCGTTCGTTGCGGTGTTTCGGGTTGACCAATTCTACCGCCGCGGGCGAGGCCATGCGCAAATCGGCTACCATGGTTGCAAACTTCTAGGAGAAAGGGCCGCCCATGTCGGTCGATATAGCCACGTATGTCCACGATCTTGCCGTTGCCGCCAAGGCAGCGTCGGCCTCGCTTGCCACGGCGAGCGATGAGCAGCGTCAGGAGGCCGTGCGCGCCATGGCCGCAGCACTGCGCAACGGTGTCGACTCCATCGTCGCCGCTAACGAGCTCGATATGTCCGCCGCACGCGATGCGGGCACTTCGGCCGGTCTGCTCGACCGTCTGCTGCTGACGCCCGAGCGCGTCGAGGGCATGGCCGCCGGCCTGGAAAAGCTCGCCGAGCTGCCCGATCCCGTCGGCCGCGTGCTCGACCACCGCGTGCTTGCGAGCGGTGTGGACCTGACCCGCGTGAGCGTGCCGTTGGGTCTGGTTGCCATGGTCTACGAGGCGCGCCCCAATGTGACGGCCGACGCCGCGGGCATCTGCATCCGCACCGGCAACGCCTGCATTCTGCGCGGCGGCTCGCTGGCCTATCACTCGTGTGCCATGATCGCCGAGCTGCTGGCCGATGCGCTCGAGGCCAAGGGCTTCCCGCGCGAGGCCGTGTCGATGATCGAGTCCACCGACCGCGAGGCCACCGGCGAGCTCATGAAGCTCCGCGGTATCGTCGACGTACTCATTCCGCGCGGCGGTGCAGGCTTGATCCAGCGCTGCGTGCGCGAGTCGCTCGTTCCGGTGATCGAGACGGGCACGGGTAACTGCCACATCTACGTGCATGAATCCGCCGACTTTGATAAGGCGCTCAACATTATCGTCAATGCCAAGACCCAGCGCGTAGGCGTGTGCAATGCCGCCGAGTCGCTGCTGGTCGACCGTGCTGTGGCAGATTCGTTTTTGCCGGCGGTCGTTGCCGTGCTGCACGACCACGGCGTACTGATTCACGGCGACGAGGCCACGTGCGCCGCATGCGCCGACGCTGGGCTTGCCGAGGGCGACAACTACGTCGCCGCGACTGAGGAGGACTGGGGTCGCGAGTACCTGGCTCTCGAGATGAGCGTGAAGGTCGTGGCGAGCGAGGACGAGGCCATCGCACACATCAACCGCTACGGCACGATGCACTCCGAGGCCATCGTTGCCGAGGACACGGATGCTTGCGAGCGCTTCCTGGATGCGGTCGATGCCTCGGCCGTGTACGCCAACGCCAGCACGCGCTTCACTGACGGCGGCGAGTTTGGCCTGGGCGCCGAGATTGGCATCTCGACCCAAAAGCTCCACGCCCGCGGCCCCTTTGCCGCCGAGGCCCTCACCACCTACAAATACAAGCTCCGCGGCACCGGCCAGGTCCGCCCCTAAACCCCTCGTAAACGAAAACCACCACAAAGGTGCCTGTCCCCTTCGTGGTGGTTTGGACCGGCTGGGCATGTGTGCATCGGGTGGTATCTAAGTTGAGATACCACTTCTGGTATATCAGCTTGCGCTTGCGTGAGTACAATACTCGAACGTTATACGTCTCAGCGCCCCCTGTGCGTGGACGTCTTGCAGTCACGCGAACGAAGGGATTTATCCTATGTGCGGAATCGTCGGCTACACCGGCTCTGATATTGCAAAGAACATCCTGGTCACAGGCCTTAAGCGCATGGAGTATCGCGGCTATGACTCCTCGGGCGTTGCGCTCGAGGTGGGCGAGGGCGCCGCGGCACACCTCGACGTCATCCGCCGCGTGGGCAAGGTTGCGGGCCTGGAGAGCGAGCTTTCCAATATCGATAGCGACGCAACCTGCGGCATCGGTCACACCCGCTGGGCCACCCACGGCAAGCCTTCTGTCGTTAACGCTCACCCCCACACCAGCTGCGACGGTCGTATCGCCATCGTCCACAACGGCATCATCGAGAACTTCGCCGAGCTGCGCGAGGAGCTGGAGGGCCGCGGCCATCACTTTAAGAGCGAGACCGATACCGAGGTCTTCGCGCATCTGATCGAAGAGGCCTATGCCGAGACACACGACCTGATGGCCTCCGTGCGCGAGGCTTGCACCCACGTGGTGGGCGCCTATGGCTTGGCCGCCGTGTGCGCCGACGAGCCTGGCGTAATCGCCGTTGCCCGCAAGGACTCCCCGATCGTGGTCGGCGTGGGCGAGACCGGCTCCTACGTTGCCTCCGACGTGATTGCGCTCATCGACGCCACCCGCGATGTCGTGGTGCTCGAGGACGGTCAGTTTGCCAAGCTCACGCCTGCGGGCGTCGAGTATACCGACGAGGCCGGCAATGTCATCGAGCCCAAGGTCACCCACATCGATTGGGATCTGGATATGGCC
>URVD01000095.1 GCA_900551195.1 uncultured Collinsella sp. | reverse complement strand
CTTAATTATCCGGCTCGCCCGCTTTCAATCATTTAAATCGCCGCATCTACTCTGCAGACGAAGATCCACCATCAACGATTGCCTGCTCGGACTCAGGAATCCCATCGGCACCCGTGCTCTGTTCTTGCTCCACCTCTTCGCTGATTGCGGAGGCGGGGGTCGAGCCCTTCGCACCCACGATGTAGGCGGCCCCAAATCCTAACGCAATGGCAATCAAGGTCAAAATCACGTAGACAGGCCAATGGCGCTTAATATACGAAAACACGTTGACTCCTTAGAGCTCCGTCTACGAACGGCGGATAACCTCGGTCACGACCTCGGATACCGTGGCAATGTTCGTCGGGTTGACATTGTGGGGCAGGTCGTCCTCGGTACGAGCGCAAGCCAGGCGCGTGCCGTCCACGCCGGCGATGGTGAGGGCTCGGCGGCTCGCCTCGAGCGCGGCATAGGCATCGGTCTTGGCATAGGGCATCTCGAGCGCGCCACAATCGACATGGAACGACTTGCAGACCTTGCTGACCAGGTTCATGATGCGGCGATCGCCCTTGAGCAGCTGCTGTTCGCCCTCGACCGTCACCACCGAAAGCCTACCGGCGCCGACGGATTCAAGATTGATGAAGAATACGCCGCGGAGCTTATCGCGATGCGAAGCCAAGAAGGCCTTCATGCCGGCGCCATCACAATCCGAGGCGCCCGTTGCCACAAACCAGATATCGTGACCGAGCAGCTCATCGTCGCCCATAGAAGCGACAGCCGAGAGCATATCTTCGGAAGAAGCGCCGTCGGAAGACGTAGCGCCGCCCTTCCAGCCATCGTTATCGTCCTCAAAGTTATCCCACGAACCGATACCGCGACCGGACTTCTTGGCATCGTAATCGTCTTCGACGCCCAGCCAGTCACTCATGCTGTCCTGCTCGTTTTTCTTTTTACGACCGAGCAGGCCGCCCAGGCCGCGCTTGCGAGACTTAGGTGCCGCAGGGGCGGGAGCCGAAATGGTCTCGATCGGCTGCGCGCCCGACGCAACGGGCATGGGAGGCGCAACGGGTGCCGATGTGGGTTCGGGACCTTGGGCGGTAGCAAAGGGGTCGTTGACCTGGGCAGAGGGATCGGGAAGGTCGAACAGCGACGTGCGAGACGCAACGTTTGCCTGCTTCATAGACGGCAGCGACGGATCGGGGACCGAAGCCAGCGGAGACGAGGAGGGTGCAGGCGACGGTGCCGACGCCGGATCGGGAACATTCATCTGCGGACGCGGCGATGCTTGGGAGGAAATCTGGGCCATAAGGGAATCGACCGTTTCGTCCTGGGTGGGAGCGACATTGGCAACCGTGGCACCGGAACCACTCGGGGTCGGCATGGTGAAAATCTGCGTGGAGTAAGGTCTCGACTCATCCGTTTCGAGAGTCTCGGAAACCACAGACACTTCCTCCTGCTCGGCCTCGGTCGAATCATCTTGCTCGGCTGCCGCGTATTGCTCTTCGTCAGAGTTGGCCTCGACGGACTCGTCCTCGGCGGCATCTTGGATTTCGGCAGCATCAATAGGCTCGTCATCGTCTGCCGCGTCGCCCTGTTCATCGGAAACAGGAAGGGGCTCGGCAATCGCGGTGCCTTGCTTTTCAAACGTTATCGTGGAATCGAACTGCGCGGCATCAAACGACATGGTGCTATCGACGTGCTGCTGGGCCTCGAAAGACGTCGTCGCCTCAACAACATCCGCGGACGCCGGTTGCTGGGACTCAAAGGACGTTGTAGCTTCGGCGGCGTCGACGGGCGCGGACTGCATAGCCTCGTTCTGCTCGAACTCTTGCGCCGCGTGCTCACGTGCCGCCTCGGCTGCCTGCTGCTGAGCGATAGCCTCCTGCTCGGCAGCCTCGCGTGCGGCAGCGCGCTTCTCCTCGAAATCGTCGACAAATTTCTTGCCCTTTGCAAGCGCACCCTTAAAGAAGTTGGAAGCGCTGGCGCCAATCGACGAGAACGCGGATGCAATGTCGGCATGGGGCGTTGCCGCGGGAATCTCGGCCGAGAAATCAGTATCGCTCTCGTAAGACACGCGCCTCGGCTGTTCAACGTAATCGTCGTCAGGCTCGTCCGCAACGTCTTGCGCCGGCGCGGCGGGAGCCAAAACGTCCAGTCCTGCCGCGGGATCGATCGCGGACACTGCCTCGGGCTCGGCAACGGCAGCGGCAACCGCGGCAGACTCATCATCCACGGTGACAGCGGGCGCAGGTGCAGTCACGACGGGGGCAGGCTCGGGCTCAAACGTCGGCTCCTCGCCCTCCTCGTAATCGAGCGTGCAGGACTCGGGAAGCATTCCGAGCGCACGGATGGCATCCGAACCAAAGCGGATGTTGCCGGCGGCATTGCGATAGAGCTTGGGCTCGGGCTCGGCCGCGACAGGCTCCTCCACCGGCTCGGCAGCGGAAACCTCGTCATTGAACTCTTCAGCCTGGACAGCCTGATCCTGATCCTCGGGCACGATGGCGCCAATCAGCGTCTCGTCGGCAGACGCACCCTCAAAGCCCTCGATCTGCTCGTCGAAAGCCTCACCCTGTTCGGGCTCGGTCTGAGTGTCGGGAGCAATCGGCTGACCGAACTCGTCCTCGGCGTAGGTAGGCTCTTCGTACTCGATGGTGTTGCCGTAGTCGTTTTGCTGTTGGGCCGCGGCATACTCCGCTGCTGCGCGCGCCATCTCCTCGGCACGACGCTTCTGCTCCCCAAAATAGGTATCGAACGGAACATCGTCGGGAAACTCGTTTTCGCCCTGGAAGGGAGCAACGTTGTCCATAACGCCGAGCATAGCGGCGACAGAAGACTTGTTGCACACCGCGCCGGACGTATAGGGAAGAATGTAGCGGTTAGAAATGATGTTTGCCGCGTTGGCGAGCGCAACGAGGGAAGCGAGGATCGCGACAATCCACAGCAGAACCTTGAGCGCGCCGGGGAGCGGCAGGATACGCAGGATGGCAACGGCAGCAGGGGCAACCGTGGCAACAGGCAGCAGCTTGGCGATGAGCGCACGATACGAAGCATAGGGCTCGCGGGCGAGCAGCTCAGCACGGGGAGAGTCGTAGTGTGCGACAACGACCACCGGGCGGTTACGCGGGGACGCGAGCGGGCCCGAGGCCTTGTGATAGGCGATGACATTTTGGCTCACGCTTGTCTTGCCCAGGCGCGAAACCACGGGGTGCCCTGTGCGCTCGAGCACGTAAAGAACGGCGCCGACAATGGCCAGCAAGGTGCCGACCAAGCCGATACCGCCGCCGATGCCCATCAGCAGGGCACCGGCAAACGCAAGAATACCGGTAACGGCAAATGCCAACCTGCTGGGCGCCGGGGCATTGAACTCCTGAACCTCGGGATCAAAGCCGTGGTTGCGGAAGATCTGAGCGATATCCTCGGCAGCCAAGCGCTCTTCTTCGCTGCACGCCGGCGTAATGCCGGTGTTCTGCAGCAGGTGGTTAATATAGTTCTGGGTGTTCGCCATGTGCGCTCCACATCCATAATCCGACAAATAGGCCCAATGCATGCACATTAGAACCGTATATAGTCGAAAGTATACCCCGAGCGAGCGCAAACGACCGAATTCGGGCCATCTTAACGCCCCGAGCGGACAAGGATATAGCCTAATCTCCATATCGGACTAAAATCATGGCAGCAAACCACCTTCTCATGCGAGGACCCTATGACGGCAAGCGACACGACCGAGACAATTAAAAAGGGGAATTCGGAGCCCAGTTTCGATAAAACGGCTCAGCGCATCCTCAATCTTTTCTTTGTGCTCAATAGCTCCCCCGAACCGCTGACGACCGAGCAGATCGTCTTGGATTCTGACCTGGGATATGGCTCGGGCAATATCGACTCGGATAAGCGCAAGTTTCGACGCGATCGTGACAAGCTGCTCGAACGCGGCATCTTAATCAAGGAGGTTCGCCCCACCGGCGCGCAGGAGACCGAGGAAAGCTCGTGGACAATCGACCGCGAGCACACGTTTGCGGCAGGCGGCCTCATTACCGCAGACGACGCCGATATCCTGCTCAACGCCATCGACCAGACACTAGCGGCCGGCTCATCCACTTTTGCCGCACCGCTTGCCGATATTCGCTCCAAGATTGCCTATCTCACCGGCAGGACGACGGTAGACGAGGCGCCGATCAGCCGCTCTCCCACCGTCGATGCGGTTTGGAGCGCCTTTGCCGAGCGATGCGCGCTGCGATTTTTATATCAGAACGGACGCGGCGAGCAGAGAGAACGTACCGTCTGCGTCTACGGCATGTTCGAGCGCGAGGGCGTGGCTTACTTCTGCGGCCTCGACAACGTCACCGACGACATCAGGACATTCCGCTGCGACCGCATCGTACGCGCTTGGCGTCCTTCGAAGGCCTACGTCATCCCCGCGGACTTCAACCTCAGCGACTACCTGTTCTTTGAATTCGATTTTGCCGACCGACCGCCCGTTGCAGCCACGTTCTCATTCGCCCCTCAGACGCAGATCGATATGATCAACGGTCTCACGCGTGGGCGAGGTGAGCTCGTACACACCGATGTGGGATGGACCTGGACCGTTGACGTGCGCGATCTTGAAGCCGGCGCCTCATTTTGCATGGCCCACGCCATGGACGGCATGAGGCCCGTGGCCCCCAAATCGCTCAAACAGGCGTGGAACCACCTCATTGAAAGGACGGTGCACGAGCATGCCCGTGCGTAAACTCACCAGCGAGCAGAGGCTCTCGCGCGCCATCGACATCATGGAGGCCCTCTACGCCGCCGGCGAGAGCGGCATGACACGAACCGAGATTTGCAGTCGATTTGACATCACGGGGGTGTCGCTCGACGAGATTCTCGAGATCGTCTCGACGCTCGCGGACCGAGAATCGGGCGCGCGCATCATCTGCAAATGCCGCGGCGAGCGTGTGGTCCTCACCGGTGACGCCGGTCGTATGCTACCGCTGCGCCTGAGTGCCGCCGAGGGCGCTGTGCTCAACCACGAACTTGAATCGTTGGGGATCGATCCCCAGGCGGCAGCTCGGATTCGACATGCCCTTCTACCCGAAGAGCTTGGCTATAACCAGCGCGTCTTTGACACCGTCAACCACGGGTCGCACTGGCAGCAGCTGAGCTGTGCCATTCAGGACGGCGTTCGCTGCCGCATCTCGTATCGCTCGATGGACGATGCACGGCCACGCGATCGTCTGGTCGACCCCTTGCGCATTACGGCAAACGGCGACCAAACATACCTGATTGCCTGGGACATCGCGGTCGATGAGCAGCGCACCTATCGCATGGATAAAATCGAGGGACTCGCCTTGACGGAAGACTCCGTCGTGCCTCACGCACCGGACGTCGCATCCCTCCACGATTCCCTTGCCCGGACGCAGCGCAGCGCAAAGCTCCTGATGCCATTCGATATGGCGGAACATCTGGACTGGGCCGGCATCACCCTAATCGAGCGCAGCGGGGCAGACACGGCAACGGTAACCGTGCATTACGGCTCCGAGCGTTGGCTGCTGAGCCAGATAATCGCAGCGGGCGGAGCCATCCGCATCTTGGATGACCCCACCCTGTCAGAGCGTCTGTGCGATATGGCAAAATCCCTCGCCTATCCGCTTTAGCGGCACCGCTCGTGGCGTGCGCGCCACAGCTGTAGATAGTGCCCGATTTGTGCCGACTCGATGCGCTGATAGGAACTCGTGGGCAGCGACGTTAAGAATTTCTTGCCGTAGCCCTTCGTCACCAGGCGCGGGTCGGCCAAGATGAGTACGCCACAATCGGTCGATGAGCGAATGAGGCGACCGGCTGCCTGCTTGACCTCGAGCACGGCCTCGGGCAGCGAATAGCGCGCCCAAGCGCGGTCTTCGCGCAGATTGCGCTCGCATGAGAGCGGGTCTGTGGGGCTCGAGAACGGCAGCTTGGGGATGATGACGCAGCGCAGCGTCTCGCCGCTGGCATCAAACCCTTCCCAAAAGGCCTTAAGTGCAAAGAGCGACGAGGTCGGTTCGTTGATAAAGCGATCGCGCAAACGACGAGGAGACGAGTTGCGCTGCTGGCAGTTGAGTTCCAGCCCCGCACGAGCCATCTTGGGCTCGACGCGAGCGTACAGCTCCTCCATGTCACGCCTGTTGGTGAACAGCGTAAGCACCGAGCCGCCCATGGCAAGATGAGCGTCGACCAGCACACGCTCGAGCGCCGAAAGATAGCCTTCACGGTCGCGCGGATCGGGGATATCGCCCGCAACGACTACAGCCATATTCGAATCGAAGTCGTAGCTCGAATCCAAGTGCAGCGACGATGATGTCGAGGCACCGATGCGATCGAGGCCGACGGCGTGGTTAAAGTGCTCAAAGCTCTTGGAAACCGTCATGGTCGCCGATGCAAAGATAGCCGTGTGGACCTCGGGCAGCCACTCGGTTGCCAAGGCCTCGCCAATGTCGATGCGCTCTGCGGTCATTGATTCTCCGCCGGCACGCAACCTGCGATTGACCTGCAGCGAATACACGTAGTGTTCATCGGTGCCCTCAATGATGAGTTTGAGGTTCTCGGCCAGCTCGTGCAGGCGGCGCGAGATATCACCCAGGTCGACAACAACCTCGGGCTTGTCGGCGGCGACGGCTTGCACCAGCGCGTCGACGCTCTTGTCAGCTTGTTCCAATGCGTCGATGCCAGTGTAGGCCGACTGTAAGAAATCATGCCAGTCGTCTGATTCGCGCAGCTCGGGGCCAATCCATAGATTGGCATTATCATAACCCCCACGGGCACGGCGGCCGAGCTCGCGAACGCCATCGAACACGTCGGCGATTGCCATGCTCGCGCGTGCAACTGTCGACGTCGCCTTGGCAGTAAGGCCCAGATAGAGCGTAGAGCCCTCGGAGGTTGCCAAATCACGGGAAACCTGGTCGAAGGCGTCGGCTATCGTTGAAGAATAAAGTCTTTTGTGGATTTCGTTTGCAA
>URVD01000094.1 GCA_900551195.1 uncultured Collinsella sp. | reverse complement strand
GATTGGCGTCTAGCCCATATCCGCCCTGATGAGGTCGAGGGTTCGCTGGCAGTTTTCGCGGACGGGGCCGAGCATATGCTCGCGCAGGTCCGCCATGCCGGGCAGGTCGGCGTATTCGTCCATGATCTCTTCCATGCAAATGGGCACCTCGTAGGCGAGGTCCATCATGGTCGCAAAGCAAAACTTCTCGGATAGCCCGGCATCGGTGAGCGCCGCCTCCAGCGCGGGGTCGCCCATACCGTGGTATCGGCGGATAGCACCTGGACCGATGCGCCCCACACGATTTTCGCCGCCAACGCTCATAGCAAGGCGTGCCCGACGTCGCATGCGCTCATACGCCAAGCCCGATGCGACATCGTACATGGGTGCGAGCGCTGCGTTTGTGCCTTTACCTAGGATGAGCGAGTAGTTTTTAGCGTGTGCGTCAGGCGCTCCGATAATGGCGTTATAGAACAACATATAGGTAAAAAGCACAAGATTCATGTGGTGGGGGACTGTGTTAATCAGTCGTTCTTGGATGTCTCGTGTGGTTGGTCCTCCGTCGGCGGTGTATTTCTGGCTTGGCAATACACCGAGCGCCTGGCAAAAGTCCTCCTGATGCAGCCTTTCGATATTTCCGCTGCTATTGACAATTCTGTCGTACCGTTCAACGACGAGCGCGGCTTCGTCTTCAAATGTGCAATAGGAGACGTTGGCAGTTGGAATGCCAACACGCCGAACCGTTTTCATGCAGACGAATTCGTTTAAGGCCTGATGTTTGAACCCAACGACACCATTTTTGAAGATATGGGTAGTGGGGGATGACCCTAGACATTCGCACCATTGGCCATCATGCCAAGCTAGTGCAAATTTGCCTTGGTTGCCGCCCAGGGACCAGCTTTCGTTGGAGCCCATCCATGTCTCTCTTTCCTCATCGCGAATTGCTTTGAGCTTGTGAGCGATTTGAGAATCGGTAAGCGGGCGGTATGCCGAGACCCTGCCGCGGGCGGCGCCTAATTGATCGGTTCGACAAAACTGAACGGCCCCTGCGCAGTCAAGACCGATATGGCACAAGAGGGCGACGGGGTTGTTGGATGCAACGTCATGCTCGGCGGCAATAGCGCGACGCTGCTCTTGGCTGTCGGGCAAAAGGCCAAATAGGAACGGGCGGACGATGTTATGGCCATACGTGCGATTGGAAAGCGGCATTGTTAGCGATAGCGGTGCCCCGCGATAGGTTGGGACGTATACAAAGCTGCAGAGTCCATGCTCGTCTTGCCGGAGAGTGCCTGCGATTTCGCCACAAATGAGGGTCGCAAGCTCCATCTCTGCCATTTATTTCACAACCTTACAGCCAAAGGAGAGGTCTGAAGTGTCGGAAAGGCCTTGCTCGGCTGCGATTTGGGCCAGCAAGGCACCATAGGAAGATGGCGTTCCTTGTCGGGCGGGTCGTCTGCCTACACTTGGCTTGGGCAGGGCATTCGAGTTCGCGATAGGGAGGTCCGCTTTCGTCGTCGGATGTTCGGAGGGCGATGCGATGGAGTCGTTATCGCTTTGCGCAAAGAGACCTATGCCGAGTGCGTTAAAGACGGACAGCAACTTGTCGAGTCGAATGCCGGTGGCGTCTCCTAGCTCGAGCGATGCGAGCAGGCGCTCTGAAACACTGGCCGTTTTGGCGAGGGCGGCACGGGTGAGACCCTGAGCCTCGCGTGCCTGGCGCACGTAGATGCCAGCTTGGCGCGGTGTGGTGATGGGAAGGGTATTCACGGCGATCTCCTAACGTGCAGACTTTTGCATATCAGTATGACATGCAAAAGTCTGCACGAAAAGGCAATATGCAAAACTCTGCATGAGGCCTTGTACTGGCGTTGAGTTTTGAGCGATTGTGTTTGGCGTCACAGCGCCAAAATCCCCAGATGCTCAAGCAGAATCTTGAGGCCGATGAGAATGAGCACGACGCCGCCCACGATGGTGGCAGGTTTTTCGTAGCGCGCGCCAAAGGTGTGGCCGATCGCTACGCCGGCGACGGAGAAGATAAACGTTGTGACGCCGATAAGCGATACAGCGGGAACGATGTCAACCGAGAGCGCCGCAAATGAGATGCCTACGGCTAGGGCGTCGATTGAGGTGGCGATGGCGAGGATCAGGTACTCGCCCAGGTCAATCTTTTCGGCATCCTTGTCGTCGCCTTCATCCTCGTCCTCGGTAAAGGCTTCCCACAGCATCTTGCCGCCGATAAAGGCCAAAAGGACAAAGGCGATCCAGTGGTCGATGGGCCCGATGATGCCCATGAATTGACTGCCGAGCGCCCATCCGATTACGGGCATGCCGGCCTGAAAGCCGCCAAAGAACAGGCCGAGCACTACGGCGACCTTAAGGTTGATCTTCTTCATGCCAAGGCCCTTGCAGATGGATACGGCAAAGGCGTCCATCGAAAGGCCAATGGCGAGCAGCACGAGCTCTACGAGTCCCATGGTTTGGCTCCCTCCTTGCGGGCGACCCCGCGTGTACTTCTGACAGGGGAGCAACAAAAAAGACCCGTGGCGTACGCGCCGCGCGTACAACCACGAGTCTCGTTCATTAAGGCAAGCCAGACCGTGTCGGCCAGTATGTTGACTTGCCGCGCCACCGGAGGCGAACCCGGTCACGCGACTACTCCCTCATTCATGTGAATCCCGATGCTACCACATGAACAGCTCATTTGGGTTGAGGCTCTCAGCGGTGTTCGCTCATTCTGTAAGCATCGGATTTCGCGAGCGCCGCGGGGACAAACCGTGAGAAACTATTTAGCGTTTATGGAGCGTATGCGATGGGAGCGATGCCTTGGATAAGAACGAGCTGCAAAAGCGTATGGAACAGGCCATCCGCCTGACGGCACCTGGCCAGCCGATCCGCACCGCCCTCGACATGATCATTGCCGGTCACCTGGGTGCCCTTATCTGCGTCGGCGACACCGAAAACGTGCTCGCTGCCGGTAACGACGGCTTCCCGCTCAACATTTCGTTTACCTCGAACCGCCTGTTCGAGCTTTCCAAGATGGACGGCGCCATCGTCATCGACGGCGACCTCACCCAGATCCTGCGCGCCAACTTCCACCTCAATCCCGATCCCTCGCTTGCCACGAGTGAGACGGGCATGCGTCACCGCACCGCCGCCCGCATGTCGGTGCTCACGGATGCCATCGTGATCTCGGTCTCGGCCCGTCGTGCCGTCGTCAACGTGTACGTTCACGGCAAGAGCTACGAGATCCAGCCCGTCACCACCATCATGAGCTCGGTCAACCAGCTCGTCGCCACGCTCCAGACTACCCGTCAGTCGCTCGACCGCTCCCTGCTGCGCCTGACGGCCCTCGAGCTCGACGACTACGTTACGCTCGCCGACATTACCGGGATTTTCTCGAGCTTCGAGATCATGCAGCAGGCAAAGACCGAACTTAAGGATTGCATTGTCAAGCTGGGCAACCAGGGCAAGCTCGTGCAGATGCAGCTCGAGCAGCTCGCCGGCTCCAGCATGGATACCGAGTACGACCTGATGATTCGCGACTATGCGAGCGATTCCTCCGAGGCCAATGCCGAAAAGATCCGCGCCAACCTGAGCCGTATGACGCCCAAGGACTTGTCCGACCCGCAGCATGTGGCGGCGGTTCTGGGTTACGACGACCTGGACGAGGACTCCGTCATGACACCGCTGGGCCTGCGCACGCTTTCGCGCGTGTCCGTCGTGCGCGACGGCGTGGCCGAGAAGATCGTCGACGAGTATGGATCGCTGCAGGAGCTCATGGACGACATCAGCGAGGATCCGGAGCGCCTAGGCGACTTTGGCGTCAACAACCCTGCCATTCTTGCGGACTCCCTGTACCGCATGAAGGGCACCAAACAGGGGAACGCATAATGGCGCCCGTATGCGCCGTGGTCGTTGCCGGTGGCAGCGGCCAGCGCTTTGGAAATCCCGGTGGCAAGCAGCTCGTTAACGTGGCGGGCCGTCCGCTCATGAGCTGGTCCATCCGCGCATTTGATCGTAGCGATAAGGTCGGCCACATCGTGGTGGTGTGTCCTTCCGAGCGCCGTGCCGAGATGCGCCGCCTGGCCATCGACCCGTTTGACTATGACACGCCCATCAGTTTTGCCGATGCCGGCGATACTCGTCAGGATTCCACCCGTGCCGGCGTGCATGCGGTACCGGCGGGTTTCGAATATGTCGCCATCCACGACGGCGCCCGTCCGCTCATCACGACCGAGGCCATCGATCATGCGGTCGACGTGCTTGTGGGTGACCGCTCGCTCGACGGCGTCGTGTGCGGCCAGCCCGCGATCGACACGCTCAAGATCGTCGATGGCGATAATATCGTCGAGACGCCGCCGCGTGAGCTCTATTGGGCCGCGCAGACGCCGCAGATCTTTAGCGTCGACGCCATGAAGCGCGCTCACGCCGCAGCCATCGCCGAGGGCTTTATCGGTACCGACGATTCATCGCTGGTTGAGCGCATGGGTGGACGCGTCCGCTGCGTCCAGAGTCCGCGCGACAACCTTAAGGTTACGGTGCCCGAGGACCTGCGTCCCGTAACCGCGATTCTGCTTGGCCGCATGGCCGAGGGAGAGGACCTTCCCCATGTTCAGTAACCTGCGCATTGGCCACGGCTACGACGTCCACCGTTTGGTGGAGGGGCGTCGATGTATCATCGGCGGGGTCGACATCCCCTACGAGCGCGGCCTGCTGGGCCACTCGGATGCCGATGTGCTTGCACACGCGCTGGCAGACGCCATTCTGGGAGCCTGCCGCGGGGGAGACATCGGCAAGCTATTCCCCGACACCGATCCCGCCTACGAGGGTGCCGATTCGATGGTGCTGCTCGCTCGCGTGATGGACTATGCGCGCGAGCTTGGCTTTGAGTTTGTCGATGCCGACTGCACCATTGCCTGCCAGCAGCCTAAGATCACCCCGCACCGCGATGCCATGCGCGCCAACCTTGCCCATGCCCTGGGCGTTGACGTCGAAAACGTGGGCGTTGCCGCCACTACGACCGAAAAGCTCGGCTGGGAAGGCCAAGGCGAGGGAATTGGCGCCTGGGCCGTCTGCCTGCTACAGAAAACCGTTAAGGAGTAACGAATGCGTATCTACAACAGCGCTACCCATAAAAAGGAAGAGTTCCAGCCCATCGAGTCCGGCAAGGTCCGCATGTACGTGTGCGGCCCCACGGTCTACGACAACATCCACATCGGCAATGCCCGCACGTTCATCAGCTTTGACGTGATTCGTCGCTGGCTCATCGCGAGCGGCTACGAGGTCACGTTCGCCCAGAACCTCACCGATGTCGATGACAAGATCATCAAGCGCGCCAACGAGCAGGGCCGAACGGCCGCCGAGGTCGCGACGGAGTTCTCCGACAAGTTCATCGGCGTCATGCGCGCCGCCAACGTGCTCGATCCCGATGTGCGCCCCCGCGCCACCAAAGAGATCGGCCCCATGATCGCCATGATCAAGACGCTCATCGAGCAGGGCCACGCTTACGCCGCCGATAACGGCGACGTGTACTTTGCCGTGCGCAGCGATCCCAACTATGGTCAGGTCTCGGGCCGCAACATCGACGACCTTATGGTTGGCGCGCGCATCGAGGAGAACGAGGACAAGAACGACCCGCTCGACTTTGCCCTGTGGAAGGCCGCCAAGCCCGGCGAGCCCAGCTGGCCGAGCCCCTGGGGCGAGGGCCGTCCCGGTTGGCACACCGAGTGCGCCGCCATGGTGCATCGCTACCTGGGCACCCCGATCGACATCCACGGCGGCGGCTCCGACCTTGCCTTCCCGCATCACGAGAACGAGTGCGCCCAGGCCACCTGCGCCTGGCACCAGGGTTTCTCCAACACCTGGATGCACACGGGCATGCTGCTGGTCGACGGCGAGAAGATGTCCAAGTCGCTCGGAAACTTCTTTACGCTGGCTGAGGTGCTCGAACAGCACTCTGCCGCGGCCCTGCGCCTGCTGATGCTGCAGACGAGCTATCGCTCGCCGCTTGACTTTTCTTGGGAGCGCCTGGAGGGTGCCGAGAACTCGCTCATGCGTATCGCCGGTACGGTCGAGAACCTGCGCTGGGCCGCGAACCATGCGACGGCCGATGCCGATGAGGCAGCATCCGAGGCGTTTGCCGCCAAGGCCGCCGAGACCCGTGCCACCTTTAAGGAGTGCATGGACGACGACTTTAACACTGCCGGTGCCATGGGTGCTGTCTTTGGCTTTGTGACCGAGTGCAACCAGTACCTGGAGCGGGCGGGCGATGCTGCCGACAAGGCCGCTGCGCTTGCTGCTGCCGATACGCTGGTCGAGCTGCTCGATACGTTTGGCGTCGAGCTCCCCGAGCCCAAGGTCGAGTTGCCGCTGGGCCTGCTGGGCGTTGCCGCCGGTTTGGTTGCCTACGCGGGTGACGACGTGGACGAGGCCGCTGCCAAGATTCTCGAGGCCCGTGCCGAGGCCCGTGCCGCCAAGAACTGGGATCTGGCCGACGCCATCCGCGACCAGCTCAAGGACCTGGGCCTGACGATTGAAGATACGGCCGCGGGTACTCGTATTAAGAGTCTCTAGTATTTGTCGACCGTTCGAGGTGCGGCAGATTGCCTTGAAAGAGGGGGGGCATAGACCTGGTGGTCATGCCCAACGATTGAAAGGCAAGGTGCCGTGGCTCGGACGGTCGATTCTTGTTCGTTATCTATTTAAGGAGGCCGTTTTATGGCCGACAATCGCAAGCGTGCGCCTCGCGGCGGCAAGCAGGCTGCTTCTGGCTCGCGTCCGATTCGCCGCAATGACCGCGCTGCCACTCCCAAGGGCCAGCGCGAGCGCTCCCAAGCCCAGGCTGCGCGTTCGCAGCGAGATCGCAACCGCGACAATGTTCAGGTTCCCAAGGGCGAGTTTATCGAAGGTCGTCGTGCTGCCGCCGAGGCACTGCGTACCGGCTTTCCCGTCAAGTGCGCGCTCATCGCCGAGGG
>URVD01000093.1 GCA_900551195.1 uncultured Collinsella sp. | reverse complement strand
CGGTAACCCCAACGTCACCGCCAAGGTGAGCCGTGAGGTCGCCGCCAAGTACTTCACCCACATGGTGCTCAAGCTCGAGGACAAGTGCCGCCGCATCGGCCGCAACCTCACGCTCGAGGCCACCTACAGCAAGCCGTCTGCCGAGCTCATCAACCTGTGGAACCATCAGGTCGAGATGAGCACCCAGTACACCGCACGCGCCGAGCTGATCTCCGAGCACGAGCCGCATCGCGCCGTCATGCTCGTCATGGCCGACCGTCTGAACGCCACCGTGCGTCGCATCACCGACACCATGTACCACAGCGCAGACGAGTTCTTGGATGACCTGCGTGTCGTTCAGCGCTCCCTGGCCGCCTGCGGTGCCGTCCGTGCTGCCTACGGCCCGGTCCAGACCATCATCTGGCAGGTCGAGTCCTTCGGCTTCCATATGGTCGAGATGGAGTTCCGTCAGCACTCCGTGGTGCATGCCCGCGCCCTTAAGGATATCCACGAGAACGGTATCCATGGCGACCTGCAGCCCATGACGCGCGAGGTCATCGATACCTTCCGCGCTATCGGCTCCATCCAAAAGCGCTACGGCAAGAAGATGGCGCACCGCTACATCATCTCGTTTACCAAGAGCGCTCAGCATGTGGCCGACGTCTTTGAGCTGGCGCACCTGTCCTTTGCACACGAGGAGGATGTCCCCGAGCTCGACGTGATCCCGTTGTTCGAGCAGCTCGAGGACCTCGAGGGCTGCGTCGACGTGCTCGATCAGATGCTTACGCTGCCCGTGGTGCAAAAGCGCCTTGCCCAGACCAACCGCCGCATGGAGGTCATGCTGGGCTATTCCGACTCCTCCAAGGATGCCGGTCCTACCACGGCCATGCTCGCGCTGCACTCCGCGCAGGAGCGCATTGCCAAGTGGGCCGAGAAGAACGATATCGACCTGGTGCTCATGCACGGTCGCGGCGGTGCCGTGGGCCGTGGTGGCGGCCCGGCCAACAAGGCCGTGCTGGCGCAGCCCAAGGGTTCGGTCAACTGCTTCTTTAAGCTTACCGAGCAGGGCGAAGTCATCTTTGCCCGTTACGGCAACCGCACGCTGGCTCAGCGCCATGTTGAGTCCGTTGCCGCCGCAACGCTTTTGCAGTCGGCCCCGAGCGTCGAGAAGACCAACACCGAGACCACGCAGAAGTTCTGGGATATGGCCGAGAAGCTCAACACTGCAAGCCACGAACGCTATCTGGACCTGCTGAACACCGAGGACTTTACACCGTGGTTCTCGACCGTGACGCCGCTGACCGAGGTCGGTCTGCTGCCGATTGGCTCGCGCCCGGCCAAGCGCGGTTTGGGTGCCAAGTCGCTCGACGACCTGCGTACCATTCCGTGGATCTTCAGCTGGAGCCAGGCGCGCATTAACCTGGCCGCTTGGTACGGTCTGGGCACCGCCTGCGAGCAGCTGGGCGATCTTGACCAGC
Source organism: uncultured Collinsella sp. (assembly GCA_900551195.1). Lineage (GTDB taxonomy): Bacteria > Actinomycetota > Coriobacteriia > Coriobacteriales > Coriobacteriaceae > Collinsella. The sequence goes on along the minus strand of URVD01000093.1, from coordinate 5,614 downwards.
TCAAGGCTGCCTACCAGGAGTGGCCGTTCTTCCGCACCTTTATCGACAACATCGAGATGTCGATTGCTAAGACCGATCAGCGCATCGCCAAGATGTATCTGCATCTGGGCGACCGCGATGATCTGTCCAAGAAGGTCTTTACCGAGATGCAGCTCACCCGTAAGTGGGTCCTTGCCATCGTCGGTGATGAATGGCCGCTGCAGCGTCGTCGCGTGCTCGGCTGCGCCGTTCGCGTGCGTAACCCCTACGTCGACGCCCTGTCCATCGCCCAGGTCCGCGCCCTTCGCGAGGTGCGTATGAACCAGGACGAGATGGCCGAGGAGAAGAAGGCCGAGTACATGAGCCTGATTCTTTCGACTGTGACCGGCGTCTCGGCAGGACTGCAGAACACGGGGTAATCGATAGCCCTGTGGCTCTCACCGGGACCCGACGGGTTTCCCTCTGAATGCGTCCTCGCACTTGAAGCCCCCTTATCCTGCTCCTTCGGAGCATCGGATAAGCGGGGCTCGCGCTGCGGAATGTTTACAAAACTAAAGGTCAGAGCCCCCTAAGTTAACGTTGTTCGAAACGCTGGTCGGCCGCTTCCGGCGGGCCGCCGGGTCGCGGGCGATGGGGGCGTGGGTCCCGTCTTGCCTTGCGCGTAACTGGCTGAATTGATTTTGATTGGAGCTGTTCCTATGTCCCAGAAGTTGACTCGGGTGATTGTTACCACTGATATGGAAGTCGATGATATGAACTCGCTTGTTCATTTGGCTCTGTATCTTAACTTGCTTGATGTGCAGGCTGTGGTGTATACGGCTTCGCAGTATCACTTTCTTGGGGATGGGGTTCATACGCTCGGCGAGGTGAATTCGCATTGGCGGACCAAAGGGCGGCGCTCTTATGAGTGGGCTGTTGTGCCTCATGAGCCCGATCCGCTGGCCGGCGAACTTCGCGAGTATCGGCCTTTTCCCGAGCATTGGATCGAAAGTCTTTGGAGCAACGAATACGCCCGGGCTTGGCCGCAGCTGCAGGCCAATGCCGTTGCCGCCGGCGAGCCGTCCTTCCCCACGCCCGCACAGATGATTGAGCGTACGTTTGTGGGAAATGTTGCTTTTGAGGGTGATGTGACTGAGGAAACTGAGGGGTCTCGCGTAATTGCGCAGGCGATTTTAGATGATGATCCGCGTACGTTATGGCTTCTCAGCTGGGGTGGTATGAATACTATCGTTCGTGCCCTCATGAGTATTGCCGAGCGTTATCGCGCCACACCCGAGTGGCCCACTGTGCAGCAGCGGGTCTATCAGAAGGTGCGCGTGATGGGCGTTGCCGATGGCGTGGGACAGGACAACTCGTGGCTCGACCATGGGCGCGAGCTCTTTCCCGAGCTCATCTTTTGGCGTGTTCCCTATATGTATGGCGGCTATGTCGACGCCAAAACAGCTCAGCCCGATACGCTGCCGCTGTTTAAGGCTCCCTGGCCCGAGCAGAATCTCACGCAGGGCAACGGCCCCCTCATGGCACGCTATATGCTCTATGGCGATGGTAAGGTCTACGAAAACGAGCCTGAGCGCTTTCAGTTTGGCAAGCATGCCCGTCTGGATTGGGGCCTGGAAGGCATGCCCGCGATGCAGTTTGAGCGCGGCGATTTCATGGCCGAAGGCGACAGCATGACCTATATTCCGCTGCTGCCGTTTGGCCTGCGCGGTATCGACGACCGCGGCTTCGACACACTGCTCGGCCGCATGTTTCTTGATGGGCATCCCGATGCGAACGCGCCCGCCGGTTTTGCCTCCATCGGCACGCCCGCAGACGACAATCTCAATCCCTATCTGCGTGCCTATCAGGAAGACTTTGCCGCCCGCGCGCAATGGTGTGCCCATGATCCGGCAGCCTGCTCGCATCCGGCACATGTTGTCGAGGCCACGGCCGACCGCAGCGCCACAGCCGGCGAGCGCGTCGACCTTACAGCGACCATCGTCGACCCCGACGGCAAGGGCTTCGATGCACATTGGGATGTCGCCGTGGACCCGTCGAGCTATGCAGGCGCCCAGGATCTGTCGCTGTGGCAAGAATGCACGGTAGACACCGCTTTCATCGTGCCCGCCGACGCGCGGCCCGGCGACCGCCTTGTGCTCACCCTTACCGTGCAGACGCGCGCCGAGCGCCCCTGCACCCGCTACGCCCAGGTCGCCGTAACCGTGGCATAGCAAGGACGGCGCCCACATTCGGCAGCCGCCGCATTCGACAAAGAGTGTCCCCAGGCGCCAAACGAGCGGGGATTTTTGGACACCCAAACAACGAGAGTGGACAATCTCCCACTTTGAGCCCACAAGCAGGCCAAAAATGGGAGATTATCCACTCTCGTTCTGCGAGCACTCATTGGGGACGTACTTAAATGAGTAGTTTCACTCATTTAAGTACGTCCCCAATGAGTAGGAAAAATGGGCCATGTGTCCCAGTTGTGGAGACTCGTTGAGCCGTCTGGGTATCGTGAAAGATCGCGCACTCCCCCATCATCAAAAGTGACACACGCTACCAGTTGATGGGAGGCAGCCATGGGCTTCTTTGACAAGATGTTCGAGAAGAAAGAGTGCGCGATTTGCGGTACCGAGCTGGGACTTCTAGGTAAGACAAAAATCAATGAAGGCTACCTGTGCAAAGAGTGCGCCGGCAAGCTCTCCCCCTACTTTCACGGCTATCGCTCCAGCACCGCGGACGATATCCGCGAGCAGCTCGCCTACCGCGAGGCCAATGCCGAGCGCCTGGCGTCGTTCAACCCCACGCGCACGCTTTCTGCCGGGCGCACCAACATCATGCTCGATGAGGACGCGGGCCTGCTGATCATCACCTCGCAGAGCCGCTGGCGCGACGCCAATCCCGACATCATCGAGTTCTCGCAGGTACTCGGCTGCGATATGGATATCGACGAGCATCGCACCGAAATCTATCGCGAGACCAAGGACGGCGAGCGCGAGAGCTACAACCCGCCGCGCTACGACCTGGATTACGACTTTAATCTGACCATCCACGTCAACACGCCGTACTTTACCGAGATCAACCTGCGCGTAAACGACTCCACCATCGATCAGCGCGGCTCCATCGAATACCGCGAGGCCAAGCGCCAGGCAACCGAGGTCCGCGACGCGCTGGTGCAGCTGCGCCAGGAGACGCGCGACAGCGTCGTGGCCGCCAAGGCCCCCAAGACCGCGGTGACCTGCCCCTTCTGCGGAGCCACCACCATTCCCGATGCCAGTGGGCGCTGCGAATACTGCGGCGGCGCCATCGGCGCATAGCCTCCGGCACGGAAAGGACCGATCATGGCCTTCGAGAGCGTCAACTATCAGTGCCCTGCCTGCGGTGGCCCCCTGCATTTTGCAAGCGCCGAGCAAAAACTCGTCTGCGACTACTGCGATTCGCGTTTTGAAGTCGAAGAAGTCGAGGCCCTCTATCGCGAGCGCCAGGACAAGGCAGATGCCAAAGCCGATGCCGCAGCCGCAGCTCCCAAACCTGCTGCCGACGATGCCGTGCAGGAGCTCGCCCAAAACGCCGGTTACATCTGCTCGTCGTGCGGCGCCGAGCTCGTGTCCGACGGCACCGTCGCCGTCACCACCTGCCCGTACTGCGGCAACTCCGCCGTGGCGCCTGGCCAGCTCTCTGGCGACTTCTCGCCCGACCTGGTGATTCCATTTAAGCTCGGGCGCGACGACGTCACGGCCGCACTCAAGGAACACTACAAGGACAAAATCTTGCTGCCCAAGAGCTTTGTCACCGGCAACCACATCGACGAGGTCCAAGGTGTCTACGTGCCGTTTTGGCTCTACGGTGCCCGCGTTGGCGGCGAAGTGTATTTTGACGCGACCAACGAGACCGTGACCGAGGAATCCGATCGCACCGTCACGACCACCGACCACTACGATGCCTATCGCAAGGGCAATATCTCGTTTAAGCGCGTGCCCGTCGACGGATCGTCCAAGATGCCCGACGGCCACATGGACGCCATCGAGCCGTTTGACTACGACGCGCTGCGTCCGTTCTCGGTCGCATATATGCCCGGCTACATCGCCAACCGTTACGATGAGGATTGCGAGACGTGCAAGGCGCGCGCCGAGCGCCGCATGGAGGAAAGCACAATCTCGGCCCTGCGCGAGACCGTCGTCGACGAATACGACGATGCCACGGTCGAAAGCAAGCAGCTCGACTACACCTGGGAAGACAGCGACTACGCCCTGTTCCCCGTCTGGATGCTCTCCACCTCGTGGAACGGCAAGAGCTACCTGTTTGCCATGAACGGCCAGACCGGCCGCTTGGTCGGCGAGCTCCCCTGCTCCAAGCCCAAGCTCGCTATTGCCTCGGTGCTGTTCTTTGTGATCGGATTTATCCTCTCCCAGATTCTCTTTATGGGGGAATACGCCTTCGATCCAGATTACCTCACCTTCGATGTCGAGGGCATTCTCATCAACATCGTCGCGCCGCTGATCATCGTGATTATCGGAGACGTGCTACTGGTAGGCCAGCTCAAGACGGCCAACGAAGCCACCCACGCCGACGAGTACTGCGGCGAGCTCGACCTGACCGAGAAGCACGACACCTTCAGCCACACCGAGACCACCGTTGTCATGAAAGACGACAAGGACGACTAAGCAATCCGACCAATACCACCCGGCCTTTGACGAGAAAGGAAGATCACCATGGGACTCTTGAAAGCTGGATTGGGAGCTGCCGGCGGCGTCATGGCCGACCAGTGGAAGGAATTTATCTACTGCGAATCGATGCCTGCTGACGTCTTGGCCTGCAAGGGCAGCAAACGCACCGGTGGCCGCAGCTCCAACACGCGCGGCGAGGACAACGTCATCTCCAACGGCTCGGTCATCGCCGTCAACGACGGCCAGGGCATGCTCGTGGTGCAAAACGGCAAGATCATCGAAGTCGCGCTGGAGCCTGGTGAGTTCGTCTTCGATACCGGCAGCGAGCCGAGCGTCTTTAGCGGCAACCTGGGCGATTCCATCAAGGAGACCTTCGCCAATATCGGCAGCCGCTTTACCTTTGGCGGCGACGCGGGCAAGGACCAGCGTGTCTACTTCATCAACACCAAGGAGATCATCGGCAACAAGTACGGTACCGCCTCGCCTGTGCCCTTCCGCGTGGTCGATAACAACATTGGCCTGGACGTCGACATCTCCGTGCGTTGCAACGGCGAGTATTCGTACCGCATCACCAACCCGCTGCTGTTCTACACCAACGTGTGCGGCAACGTGACCGATAGCTACACGCGCGACAAGATCGACAGCCAGCTTAAGTCCGAGCTGCTCACCGCCCTGCAGCCCGCCTTTGCCAAGATCTCGGAGATGGGCATTCGCTACAGCGCCATCCCCGGTCACACCACCGAGCTCGCCCGCGCGCTCAACGAGGTCCTCTCGGCCGACTGGCGCGACCTGCGTGGCGTCGAGATCGTGAGCTTTGGCGTCAACTCCATCGCAGCCTCGCAAGAAGACGAGCAGATGATCAAGGACCTGCAGAAAGCCGCCGTCATGCGCGATCCCACTATGGCGGCAGCCAACATTGCCAGCGCCCAGAGCGACGCAATGCGCGCGGCAGCCGCCAATCCCAACGGCGCGATGGCAGGCTTTATGGG